>NZ_JBSPTO010000089.1:0-368 GCF_053850215.1 Mesorhizobium sp. f-mel | reverse complement strand
CTGGCTGCGTGGCGAGCCGCTCACGAGCTTCAAGCCCGGCAAAGTGTATATCGTCGAATTTTGGGCAACGTGGTGCGGACCATGTGTGGACGGGATGCCGCATCTGATGCAGTTGCAGGAGAAATACAGGGACAGCGGAGTCGAGATCGTCGGAGTCGCGGCTTCTGAAGACGCTCCAACGGCCGATGAGGCCCGAAGCCAGTTGGACGCGTGGTTGACCGAAAAGTTCTCGAATCTGAATTATCGGATCGCGTTCGACTCCACAGGCGAAATGGACAAGCTTTGGATGGAGCCCAGCTTTTCTGTCGGGATTCCGACCTCGTTCGTGGTCGACCGTGACGGTCACATCGCCTTTATCGGTCATCCGA
>NZ_JBSPTO010000088.1:0-454 GCF_053850215.1 Mesorhizobium sp. f-mel | reverse complement strand
TAGAGCGGGATGAGATTTGTAAGAGTCGTGGGATTCCCAAATCATCGCAGTTCTGATTCAACATTCATGCTGGGAGGAGGCCAGTTTGGATGGCAGGATATTCGATGGACCTTCGCGAGCGGGTTTTAGCCGCGGTCAAGACCGATGGGCTCTCGCGACGTGCGGCGGCGGCTCGATTTGGCGTTAGCTATAGCGCGGCCATTGAGTGGCTTAAGCGTGTCGAAGAGACTGGCAGTGCTGCGCCTCGCCAGGTCGGCGGCTACAAACCGAAGAAGCTCTCGGGAGCGTGGCGCGACTGGCTGATCGAACGCTGTCACGACAGGGACTTCACCTTGCGCGGCCTTGTGGCCGAACTTGGCGAGCGTGGCCTGAAGGTCGACTACCGTTCGGTGTGGGAATTCGTGCATGCCGAGAAGCTCAGTCACAAAAAAAGACGCTGATCGCCGTCGAGCAG
>NZ_JBSPTO010000087.1:0-530 GCF_053850215.1 Mesorhizobium sp. f-mel | reverse complement strand
GAGCACTCGGCGGATGTGATGCGGTTGAGAATTTGGCCGATCGCGTCGCAGACGGTTTGGACGGTGCGGCTTGCTGCCTTTCTCAGCCAGTGCTTGAGTTTTGAGAAGAGCTGTTCGATCGGATTGAGATCGGGCGAGTATTTCGGCAGGAAGAAGAGCCTTGCGCCGGCGGCGCGTATGGCGCGACGCACCGCCTTGCCTTTGTGCGAGCCGAGATTATCCATGATGACTATATCCCCCGGCTGGAGGGTCGGCGCGAGAACCTTCTCGACGTAGAGGAGAAATCTCTCGCCGTTGATCGGTCCGTCGATCAACCAAGGCGCGTCGACGCGATCGCGGCGCAGCGCGGCCAGGAAGGTCATGGTCTTCCAGTGGCCGTGCGGCACTTTCGCTTTGATCCGCTGTCCCACCGGCGCCCAGCCCCTTAGCGGCGACATGTTGGTCTTGGTCCAGGTCTCGTCAATGAAGACCAGGCGCGTGGGATCAATCCGGCCCCGATACTTCGTCCACTGCATCCGCCGTCGCGCGAT
>NZ_JBSPTO010000086.1:0-654 GCF_053850215.1 Mesorhizobium sp. f-mel | reverse complement strand
CCTATTGTTTCAATCCTTGCAGAGGTCAGCGGTTTTGCTGCCGTCCGGCAGCATCGCTTTGGTGTAGCCATATTTGCTGACCGAGGCCATCATTTCGTCCGAGCCAACATAGTCTTTCAGCGCGGCGTTGAAGGCGTCGACCGCAGCCTGCTCGTTCAGCGGGAAGGCGATGGCGGGATGTTCGTTGGGGCCCGGCGGGGTGTACGGGTCAGCCACTTCAATGCTGGGATCCTTCTCGGCAAGAGTATACGCGTTCAGACTGTACAGCGCCCCAGCGGCGGCGCGACCGGACTTTACAGCCTGTGCGATCTCCGGCGGCCCTGCGACCTGCATGACCTTATCGTCGGCAAAGCCTAACTTTTTCGCCAACTCGACTGCGGTGGTGCCTGTCATAAGGGCGAGAGTATGTCCCTTGTCTAGCACATCCTGGAGAGAATGCAGTCCTTCCGGATTGCCTTTCAGCACGAGTATCGCGTCATTGCTCACGGCGATCGGCTCGCTGAACAGCACGTTGCGACAGCGCTCCGGCTTGATCCACATGCCGCCCGTGATAATGTCGAAGCGACCAGCCTGCAGGCCCGGGACCAGCGAGCCCCAGTCGGTTACGACCGCCTCGACTTTGGTCGTCCCCATCTTCTTGAGAACGTCCAGCGT
>NZ_JBSPTO010000085.1:0-698 GCF_053850215.1 Mesorhizobium sp. f-mel | reverse complement strand
AAAGCTTCCTGCGAGACAAGGACCGGCAATGCGTGGTGCTTTGGTGATACGAGCCCATACATCAATCCGCGGCCTCGTACGCTCAGGCCGAGAGTGGGGAAGTCGTCTGCGATTGACTTGAGCTCCTTAGCCAAGATCGCAGATTTACGAGCGATCTCCTCCTCAAACTTGGAGTCGGACCAGTAAGTCTCAAGAGCCGCACGCGCAGTGACGAAAGCATAGTTGTTGCCTCTGAACGTGCCGGTGTGCGCGCCGGGCGCCCAGACATCAAGTTCAGGCTTGATCAGAATAAGGGCCAGTGGAGTTCCGATCGCCGACAACGACTTGGACAGGGTAACGATGTCCGGCACAATTGCAGCTGCTTCGAAACTGAAGAATTTTCCCGCCCGACCGACACCGGCCTGGATGTCATCGAGGATCATCAGGATTCCGTGCCGCGCTGTTAGTTCACGCAGCCGTTGCAGCCAATCAACGCTCGCCACATTGATGCCGCCTTCACCTTGGACCGCCTCCAGGATCACTGCGGCAGGTTTGTCGAGGCCACTGTTTGGATCATCGAGCAGCTTCTCAAAGTAATCGATCGTGTCAACTGAAGCGCCGAGATAACCCTCGTACGGCAACGATGTCACGTGCGCGAGGGGAAACCCGGCAGCTGCTCGGTGCTCCTTGTTTCCGGTCGCTGCCAACGAGCCGACGCT
>NZ_JBSPTO010000084.1:0-724 GCF_053850215.1 Mesorhizobium sp. f-mel | reverse complement strand
CGCTCCTCCCTTGAACCCGTGTACCCCCTCTAAGAGGGAAACAAGACCACAAAAGTCGCGCAACCGTTGGCAACAGCGTTGGGTCGCAACATGAAAATGCAGATGGACTTCACGGCTCCTTCGTTCAGTCGACAACTGGCTGCGCGGCGAGCCCCTCACGAACTTCCAACCGGGCAAAGTGCCCATCGCCGAATCGTGGGCAACGTGGTGCACACATTGTGTGGACGCAATGCCCCATCTGATGAAGCTGCAGAAAAAATACAAGGACAGCGGACTCGAGATCGTCGGAGTCGCCGTTGATGAAGAAACCGCTCAACGGCCGTTGAGGCCCAAACAAAGCTGACAGAGGCAGACAAATGTCAGGTTCGGAACAGACATTGGCAAAAGTGTCAGGTTCATTACGACCGGCCATCTGGGCACTGCGGAGGTTTTTCCAAGCAATCAGGGGCTTACTGACGCTGAGCGCGCTGGCACGGCTTTTGCACCCTTGATGCTGACTGCATGCAATTGGGGAGCAAGACGAGCAATGCTCTCTTCCCCCCTGAACCCGTGTGCTGTCTCTGAGCGGGAACGACCTCGCGCAAAAAGCAAGCTTTGGAGAGCAACATTGGTGGAATTACAGATCGAGTCCCCGGCTCCTTCGATTAAGGTCGAGAACTGGCTGCGTGGCGAGCCGCTCACGAGCTTCAAGCCCGGCAAAGTGTATATCGTCGAATTTTGGGCA
>NZ_JBSPTO010000083.1:0-735 GCF_053850215.1 Mesorhizobium sp. f-mel | reverse complement strand
TGATTTGGCGCTAATATACGCCGTCGAGTAGGCAGGCCACCGCGGGGCGCTAAGAAAAAAAGGATTATCAATGGCACTTCATTTCGCAGCAGGTGGGTCCGCCACAGAAGTCGCGAGCGCCGGTTTCAATCTGGCTGACGTTCAAACCGTCGAGCAGGTCAACGAGCTACCGGATGGCATGAAGGCTATGGTCTGGCTCAACGAGGGCGAGGGCGTGACCCAGTCCTTTATCGACAAGGTCACCCCCTTCCTTGGCAATCCGAAGGTGTATGGGTTTTTTCTCGTCGACGAGCCGGATCCCACCGGCCAATACCACACCCAGGTAGACGCTGAGGATCTGAAAGCCGAATCCGACTGGATCCACTCTCGCATGCCAGACGCCAAGACCTTCATCACCGCGATGGACATGGGGTCTGCCGCAGACCCGGATTTTTCCAACACCTACAACTATGACAACACGCATATCGATCTGTTTGGAATAAGCGCTTATCCGGTGCGCACCGGAACAGACACGGTCGACTACGACATGATCGACAGAACCGTGGCTGCTGCGGTGGAGTCGGGCATCCCGGTCAGCCAGATCGTCCCGGTCCATCAGACCTTTGGCGGCGGCAATTGGACGACCAACACGGGCGGCAAATATGTCATGCCGACGACGGATCAGCTGCAGACGATGATGGACCATTGGGACGAACTGGTTCCGTCGCCCGAATTCGACTTTGCCTATGCCTGGGG
>NZ_JBSPTO010000082.1:0-758 GCF_053850215.1 Mesorhizobium sp. f-mel | reverse complement strand
GGGCTCGTGCGATACTGTTTCGACATCTACCGTGACTAGGCCGGCTCCTTCGATCCGGACCGTCACCTTGCCGTTCTCGTCATCGACCCGAGTGACAAAGCCGGTGATCTCGACCTTCTGGCCGGCCCTTGTTCTCTTCGGTGTGTCGATCGACAAGGGAAAGTTGTAAGAGGGTATGCTCACGCTCGACATGCCGTTGTCCAGCACCTTCAGGATTGTCACGGTGAGCGTGACTTCGTCGCCGATCTTGACCGCCATGGCCTAGGGCTCCATTTCCAGCCGATCGTGCACGTCGGATAGTTTCGTCATGCTACTAAACATTCAATTTTGCTAAAATGTTCCGGAACCGATTGCCCGCCCTGCGGCTTGAGTCGCGGTTCGGGGAGTCACAAGTGTATGAGTAGCGCCGCAGACCGGCTATCATTCATTGAGTTTCAATCGCCAACGTTGGTCGCGAAAGCTCCCGCGGGCAGCGACTGGCTTCACGAGGTCAAATACGATGGCTACCGCACGCAGCTAATTGTCGATGGCCGCACAGCACGAGCTTTCACGCGCCGCGGCTATGACTGGTCGCATCGATACAAAGGAATTGTCCAGGCAGCGGCGAACCTACCGGTCAAAGCAGCAATCATCGACGGGGAGGCTGTCGTCCTGGGCGAGACCGGGTTGCCGGACTACCAAGCCCTCGAGCGGGAATTGGGCAATCCAAACTCGCCGAAGGTCATCTTCTATGCGTTCGACCTGCTGCACCTCAACGG
>NZ_JBSPTO010000081.1:0-851 GCF_053850215.1 Mesorhizobium sp. f-mel | reverse complement strand
GAAGACGTCGAAGGCGAGGCTCTGGCCACGCTCGTCGTCAACAAGCTGCGTGGCGGCCTGAAGATCGCCGCCGTCAAGGCGCCGGGCTTCGGTGATCGCCGCAAGGCCATGCTGGAAGACATCGCCATCCTCACCGGTGGCCAGGTCATTTCCGAAGACCTCGGCATCAAGCTCGAGAATGTTGGCCTCAACATGCTCGGCCGCGCCAAGAAGGTGTCGATCTCCAAGGAGAACACCACCATCGTCGACGGTGCCGGCAAGAAAGCCGAGATCCAGGGCCGCGTCGCCCAGATCAAGCAGCAGATCGAGGAGACCACCTCGGACTACGACAAGGAGAAGCTGCAGGAACGTCTCGCCAAGCTGGCGGGCGGCGTTGCCGTCATCCGCGTCGGCGGTGCGACCGAGATCGAAGTCAAGGAAAAGAAGGACCGCGTCGATGACGCCCTCAACGCGACCCGCGCGGCCGTCGAAGAAGGCATCGTTCCCGGCGGCGGCGTCGCACTCCTGCGTGCTTCGCTGAGCATCAAGGCTGTCGGCGCCAACTCCGACCAGACCGCGGGCATCAGCATCGTGCGTCGCGCGCTGCAGGCTCCGGCTCGCCAGATCGCGGCTAACGCCGGTGCGGAAGCATCGATCGTTGCCGGCAAGATCCTCGAGAACAAGGGCCCGACCTTCGGCTTCAACGCCCAGACCGGCGAATATGGCGACATGATCGCCATGGGTATCGTCGATCCGGTCAAGGTCGTGCGCACGGCTCTCCAGGATGCGGCCTCGGTCGCCGGCCTGCTGGTCACCACCGAAGCCATGATCGCCGAGGCTCCGAAGAAGGAGTCGGCTGGCGGCGGCATGCC
>NZ_JBSPTO010000080.1:0-895 GCF_053850215.1 Mesorhizobium sp. f-mel | reverse complement strand
GAATCCGAATCCAAGACTGCCGGCGGGATCATCATCCCGGATACGGCGAAGGAAAAGCCGCAGGAAGGCGAGATCATCGCCGTCGGTTCCGGCGCCCGCGACGAAGCCGGCAAGCTCGTCCCGCTGGATGTCAAGGCCGGCGACCGTATCCTGTTCGGCAAGTGGTCGGGCACCGAAGTCAAGCTCAATGGCGAAGACCTTCTGATCATGAAGGAATCCGACATCATGGGCATCATCGGCTGAATATCGGCCTCACCGTCACTTAAATCTTCGGGCTCAATTCAAGCCCCTGCCAGGAGCTAAAAATGGCTGCCAAAGACGTAAAATTTTCCCGCGATGCCCGTGAGCGCATGCTGCGCGGCGTCAACATCCTCGCCGACGCAGTGAAGGTCACGCTCGGCCCCAAGGGCCGCAACGTCGTCATCGACAAGTCGTTCGGCGCACCGCGCATCACCAAGGACGGCGTCACCGTCGCCAAGGAAATCGAGCTTGAAGACAAGTTCGAGAACATGGGCGCGCAGATGGTCCGCGAAGTCGCTTCGAAGACCAACGACATCGCCGGCGACGGCACCACGACCGCGACCGTTCTGGCGCAGTCGATCGTCCAGGAAGGCCACAAGGCGGTTGCCGCCGGCATGAACCCGATGGACCTGAAGCGCGGCATCGATCTCGCGGTTAGCGACGTTGTCGCGACGCTGATCAAGAACGCCAAGAAGATCAAGACCTCGGAAGAGGTTGCCCAGGTCGGCACCATCGCCGGCAATGGCGACGCTTCGGTCGGCTCGATGATTGCCGAAGCGATGCAGAAGGTCGGCAACGAGGGCGTCATCACGGTCGAGGAAGCCAAGACCGCAGAGACCGAACTCGAAGTCGTCGAAGGCATGCAGTTCGACCG
>NZ_JBSPTO010000007.1:0-212880 GCF_053850215.1 Mesorhizobium sp. f-mel | reverse complement strand
TCGGGGCCGTTCGAGTGTCGCTCACGCGGCTCTCTTGAATTTCGCAGAGGGCAGATCTAGAAGCGAAGCGCTTCGTCGCCAGCGGCGCACCGCCCTCGTTGGTGAGGCGTATATGGGAAGCATCGGTTTCGTGTCAAGCACCTTTTGGTGAAAGAACCTGCTAATTCCATTGCCGGCTTGGCATCGTGCTGCGTTCCCCGGGGTTTCAGCCAGATCGAGCCATGTTGGCCGCAGGGATGCGGGTTACGACAGCAATGCTCGTTTTCGGTTAATCCACAGCCTGATGCCGCTGGCGGAAGAGGAGGGATTCGAACCCCCGATAGCGGGTGTCCCCGCATAACGACTTAGCAAGCCGCCGCCTTCAGCCGCTCGGCCACTCTTCCATTTGTCAGCTCCACTCTTCCTTTTGCCGGCCGTTGATCAGTTGTGGATAATTTGGAGGCGCCAGCCGGACTCGACCGGCATACACGGAGTTGCAATCCGCTGGATAGCCGTTCTCCCACGGCGCCTTGACGCTTCGCTTCCAAGGGACGCCACCTCTTGCATCGCTTGACGGACAATGATTGGTGGAGGGAGTAGGATTCGAACCTACGAACTCTTAAGAGGGCAGTTTTACAGACTGCTGCCATTAACCGCTCGGCCACCCCTCCGAATATCCAAGGTCTGCCGCTGGCGGAGGGGGAGGGGGAGGGGGAGGCATTTGAACCCCCGACGCCCTTGCAGGTCTACCCGCTTTCGAGGCGGGCGCTTTCAACCGGGCTCTGCCACCCCTCCATATTGGTGCAGCCCGATTGGTGCGCGGACGGCGAGATTCGAACTCGCAACGGGAATACCCGGCCGGGTTTAGGCCGGCTGCGTCTACCGATTCCGCCACGTCCGCCCGCCACGTCTGCAAGTGCTTTTCCAGCTTCGCGCCGCGTTCGCAAAGATCGCGAACCGGGATGGCCGGAGTGGCAGGATTCGAACCTGCGGCCCCTTCGTCCCAAACGAGGTGCGCTACCAGGCTGCGCTACACTGCGGCTCTCCGAGCCCATAGGCCGAGCCGTACGCGTCTGCCGGTTCTCGCCACGAGATGCTTGAGACCAGATCCCCTGTAAGCCGGGTTCTGTCGAGGGCTGCCATTCCTCTTGGACGCCTGTCGCCAGGCGCCTCCTTGCCCGCCACCAAAGCCCTCCCCGACACAGGTCACTTCTTGCGGTTGCTTCCCCCACCCTGTCGCCCGTTTCACCCGTCCCGACTGGGACGGCTCGTCTCTGTTGCGGCGGCTCGCCTCGCGGCGGGCAGGCATTACCTGCTGGGGTGTGTCGGCAAAGCCCGGACTTTCCTCGCTCCACGACATTCGTCGCTTAGTGCGTGGCAGCCCGGAGATCTGGTCTCTTCTGGTGGACCGGCTGGACCGCCATGATCCCAACGTTCTCACCAAGAAAATTTGAGCCGCATAGGGCCAGAGTAAACTATCCCCATGCGGCGGACCGTCTCCGGTCCTGCCAGTTTATATGGGAACAAAACGGGAAAGTTCAAGCATCACGCGCCGCATGTCCGGTCTGCCAAGGGGCATTCACCGCAAACGGGACCGGAGCCCGAGCGTTCCGGCGGATCTGCATGGCGGCGCGGCCAAACCGGCTGGAACCATTCGGCCCGGCTGTTAGTTCCATCAGCGAAGAACGGGACCGCCGAGCGAGCGTCACAGCGCGACAGGCCTGAGGTCCTCAACAAATCTTCCAGGCCAATATCGCTCTACGTCCGCTGGTGCCGTTCTGGGCACGAACAGGGAGATTCCACCATGAAAGTCGCTGAGATAATGACCCCCAACGTCCATCTCGCCAGTCCTGGCGAGTCGCTCCAGAAAATCGCGAAACGAATGGCGGTTGATGACGTCGGATTTCTGCCCGTCGGAGAAAACGACCGACTCGTCGGAACAATCACCGACCGTGACATCGTCGTACGTGCCGTCGCCGAAGGCAAGGACGGCAACGCGACAGTCCGCGACGTGATGACCAAGGATGTCAAATACTGCTTCGAGGACGAAGATATCGAGCACGTCGTCCAGAACATGGGTGATATCCAGGTCAGGCGGTTGCCTGTCCTGAACCGCGACAAGCGCCTGGTGGGTGTGGTCTCGCTCGCGGACGCGGCGCTGAAGGAAGATCCGGCAACCGTCGGAATCGCGATGTCCGGCGTGGTCGTACCCGGCGGCGCACACGCGACATAAGCGCTCTGCCCGGCAGGCGAGATCGGGCTGAGTTTAGCGGCCCGCATTAGCATCGGACCCAAAGTGGGTACCGGTGTGGGGACACCCGATGCTCACAAAAAGAGGAGCGGCGGCACGAGTCGGTTTGAAATGGCCCTCTAGCGTTGTCGCGTCTCAAAGAGCCCAAAGCGACGGCTCGACCGAGCCCTAGCCACACCTTCCCGCCCATATGCCGGGAGCGTCGATGACGCCCCCGGGCTGCACTAGTATTTTGCACGTATCCGCTTGCGCTCTTGCCGTGGCTCAGAGCTACGATTGGGCGATGTCAGTTCGGTGCCACCGCGGTATCGCCCAGCACCACACCCTTGGCAGCCTGTTCGATGACCTCGGCTACGGCCTGTGGCTGGGTAAGGAACACCACATGGCTGCCTTTGACTTCGGTCGTGACCGCCCCGATACGATCGGCGGTGCTCCGAAGCAGTTCTGGCGCAATAGCGCCGTCCTCAGTCGCGACAACGTACCAGCTTGGCTTGATCTTCCACGCCGCCGTCGTCACCTTGGCCTCAAGCGCCTTCATGGCGATCGGCACCTGTGATTCGCGCAGGAATGCGGCGTCGGCATTGTCGGTGTCACCGGCAAAGCCGGCCTTAAACGTCTCAGCCTTCAGGAACGCGAAGCCATCGGGCTGCACGTCAGGCTGAAAGTTCGGCGGCGGAGGAACCTCGGCATATTGGTCCAGCGTGGATTGACCGACCTCCGGCGCGAACGCGGCGACATAGACGAGGCCTGCAACGTTGGCAGCGTCGCCGGCCTCTGTAATTACCGTGCCACCGTAGGAATGGCCGACCAGAATGGCTGGTCCGTCCTGCCGGGCGAGCACGCGACGCGTTGCGGCTACATCGTCTTCCAACGACGTGAGCGGATTCTGGACGATCGAGACTTTATAGCCACGACTTGTCAGTTGGTCGTAGACGCCTCGCCATCCAGTTCCGTCGGCAAAGGCGCCGTGGACGAGAACGATGTTGCGGAGCGGCGCGCTCTGTGCGTCGGCAGCAGTTGCCGAAAGCGTCAGTGCACCGACGGCGATCGCTAGGGATTTTATCATGGTAGTTCTCCAGTTGGATTGATTCTGATAGGACAATCATGATCTACCCTGGAGGATAGTGCTTGTTTATCGAGCGGATTCGAACATCAATGTCTCAAAATTAGAGACAATCCGAATTTTTCTGGAGAACTCACATGCTGCGCGACTTCAGCGACACCGTCGCTTTCGTAAAAGTGGTGCAGGAGGGCAGCTTCACAGCGGCGGCGCGCGTGCTCAAGGTGCCGAAGACACGGGTCAGCCGGAAGGTGCAGGAACTGGAATCCAGACTGCGGACACAACTGCTGAATCGGACAACGCGCAGCCTGAAGCTGACTGAAGCGGGAGCGGTTTATTTCCAGCACTGCGAGCGAGTGGTGAAGGATCTGGAAGATGCGGAGAACGCAGTGGCGGAGTTGCAGCAGCATCCGCGCGGGTGGCTTCGGATTGCAGCCCCGTACTGGCTGGCAACTCGCGTCCTCGCGCCGCTGCTCACCGAGTTTCGCCGCTTCTATCCAGAGGTGTTCCCGCAATTGCTTCTTGGGCACGAAGTCGTCGATCTTGTCACCAAGGACATCGACGTCGCTTTCCGGCTCCAGGAAGGCACCCTGCCCGATTCCACGCTCACGGCTCGGCGGCTCGGCGCATTGCCGATGGGCATCTATGGAGCCCCGACCTACCTAAAACGCGCAGGAACGCCACAGCATCCAGCGGAACTGGCAGAACATGCCTGTCTGTTGACAGAGTTTTATTTCAATCGTCCGGCAGTAGAATGGCCCCTGTCGAGCGGCGGCGAGCGGTCCCAGTTCAAAGTGCGAGCAGTGGCCGTCGCCAGCGATCCAGAGGCGCTTCAGGGATTCCTGCTGGAGGGAGTTGGCCTGTTCATGACCAACCATGTGCGCGTCAAGTCGGACGTTGCCGCCGGAAGACTGGTTCGTGTCCTGCCCGAGTGGGCGGGGCCCGAACCAACGCTCTATGCGATCCGGCCTGGAGGCCGCGTTCAGCCCCCCAAAGTTAAAGCATTCTTGGACTTTCTCATTCCGCGGCTCGATTTGAAGATGATTGACAGCAAAGCGAGCCACATCTGAAGCCGATCCTGCACACCACCCCTTTGGCGGCAGCCGGCTGATCCGGTTTTGACCGAGCGTAGCCCCTATCAACGTTAAACCGATTTAATGTGCAAGCGAGCGGGAGAATTGCCATAAAGCTTTGATATCGACGAGTCATCCTGCGGGTCGGAGTGCGCCGTCGCGTCTACTTCACCTTGGGAACCGTAGGCGGTATATTTGCCAACCGGAGCGCCGATGGCCACTTGGAAACAGATCGTTTTTGCACTTGTGATCCTCGTCGCGGCTGCGGCCGCCTGGGTTCGCTTTTTTCCAGGCGCGCCGGATGTGCTGGCGCGCTGGGGCATCGACTGGGCTTATGCCGCAACGCCACCAACGGGCGCCGTCGATAACGCCGGGCAAGCAGGCAGCAGCAACGCCGCCGGTCAGCGGGTGACTATCGTCGCATTGCCGGCAGCCGCCGCCATCATCAACGATCGCCTGCAGGCGATCGGCACCGGCCGCGCCAACGCCTCGGTGACGGTCAATCCCTACAGTTCCGGCCGCCTCGTCGAATTCCTGGTCGAGTCCGGCGCCCATGTCGAAAAGGGGCAGGTGATCGCCACCCTCGATTCCGACACCGAGGTGATCGCACAGGACCGCGCCAAAGTTGCTTTGCAGGACGCGCAGGCCAAGCTCGACCGGGTCAAATCGCTGCGGGCTTCCAACGCTGCGACAGCGGTCGCCGTTGCCGATGCCGAAGTGGTGCTGGCCAATGCCAAGCTGGCGCTTCGCGATGCGGAACTGGCCTTGCAGCGCCGCTCGATCGTCGCGCCGATTGCCGGCGTCGTCGGCATCCTGCCGATTGCCGCCGGCAACTATGTGACCAGCCAGTCGGCGGTCGCCACCCTCGACGACCGCTCCAGCATACTGGTCGAATTCTGGGTGCCGGAGCGCTTCGCCGCCGCCGTCAAGATCGGCGCGCAATTGTCGGCAACGCCGATCGCCAATCCCAACAAAGCCTATACCGGTACGGTTTCCGCTATCGACAACCACATCGATGAAGCCAGCCGTACCCTTCTGGTCAAGGCAAAGATCGCCAACCCGGCCGATTCGCTGCGTGCCGGCATGTCCTTCCAGATCTCCATGAAATTCCCCGGCGACAGCTATCCGGCGGTCAGTCCGCTGGCGATCCAGTGGGGTTCGGACGGTGCCTATATCTGGGCCATCGTGGACGGCAAGGCCAAGCGGGTGGCCGTGCGCATCATCCAGCGCAACACCGAGACTGTGCTGATCGACGCCCCGATCGTCAGCGGCGACATGGTGGTGACCGAAGGCACCCAGAGCGTCAGCGAAGGCAGCGCGGTCCGCATCGCCGGCGAAGAACAGCGCGCCGCGGACGCCGACGGCTGATGACCGCAACCAACAACGCCGCCAGCGATACAGGCTTCACCGCACTGTTCATCCGCAGGCCGGTGATGGCCTTGGTCTTGAACACGCTGATCGCGGTCGCCGGCCTTGCTGCCTTCTACGGTGTCGAAGTCCGCGAACTGCCGGATGTCGATCGCGCCGTTGTCACCGTTAACACGACCTTTGAAGGCGCTGCGGCCGAGACCGTCGACCGCGAATTGACCGACGTGATTGAGGGCGCGGTCGCCCGCGTCTCCGGTGTGAAGACGATCTCGTCCACGTCGTCCTTCGGCACGAGTCGCGTCACCATCGAATTCAACGACGGCGTCGACCTCGACGTCGCCGCCTCCGATGTGCGCGATGGCGTTGGTCGCGTCGTCGACCAGATGCCGGACACGGCGGATGCGCCGCGCATCGTCAAGGCCGACGCCAATTCCGAGCCGGTGATGCGGCTGGCTGTCACCTCCGACACCATGTCGGTGCAGGACATGACGGTGCTGGTCCAGGACCAGATCGAGGACGAGCTTGCCGCCGTGCCCGGCGTTGCCGACGTCCAGGTCTATGGCGACCGCGACAAGATCTTCCGTATCGATGTCGACCAGAACAAACTTGCCAGCCTGGGCTTCACCGTCGCCGACCTGAGGACAGCGCTGGCTTCGGTCGCTTTCGATTCGCCGGCCGGCTCGATCACCACGACCAACCAGGACCTGATCGTGCGTCCGACGGCGGACGTGACCACGCCGGAGGAGTTCGAAAACATCATCATCGGCGGCACGACCCGCATCCGCGACGTTGCCACCGTCACCCTCGGCCCCGACATCGGCCAGACCACATTGCGTTCGAACGGCAAGACCGGCATCGGTCTCGGCATCATCCGCCAGGCGGAATCGAACACGCTGGATATTTCGACCGGCGTCAGGGCAGCCGTCGCCACGCTGCAGGCGGATCTGCCTCAGGGCATGTCGATCAAGGTCACCAGCGACGATGCGGTCTTCGTCAACGGCGCGGTGCATGAGGTCGAGATCGCACTCGGCCTGTCCGTCTCCATCGTGCTGATCGTCATCTACGTGTTTCTCCTCGACTGGCGCGCGACGCTCATTCCGGGGCTTGCGATGCCGGTCGCCATGATCGGGACGATCGCCGCCATCTATCTCGCCGGCTTCTCGGTCAACATATTGACGCTGCTCGCCCTGGTGCTGGCGACGGGCCTGGTCGTCGACGACGCCATCGTCGTTCTGGAAAACATCGTGCGACGACGCAACGAAGGCATGGGGCCACGCGCCGCAGCCGTGCTTGGTGCCCAGGAAGTGTTCTTCGCCGTCATCGCCACGACGTTGACGCTGGTCGCAGTCTTCGTGCCGATTTCCTTCCTGCCCGGCCAGACCGGCGGCCTGTTCCGCGAATTCGGCTTCGTTCTCGCCATATCGGTGCTTCTGTCCGGCGTCGTGGCGCTGACGCTTTGTCCGATGCTTGCCTCACGCATGCTGTCGGCGGCGCCGCTTCACCACGAAGGCGGCAGCGGCATCGGCGCCCGCATCGGCGGTGCGCTGAACACGCTCTACCGGCGATGCCTGCGCACCTGCCTCGACGCGCCGTGGATCGTACTCCTGGTCGCGCTGCTGTTTGCAGCCACCGCCTTCACGCTGTTCGGCACGATTCGCCAGGAACTGACGCCGACCGAGGATCGTGCCGTCGTGCTTATGCGCGTCGACGCGCCGCAAGGCGTCAGCCTCGATTACACGACCGAGCAGATGCAGAAGATCGAAAAACTGATCCAGCCGCTGCGCGATTCCGGCGAAATCCGCAATACGTTCGAGAGCGCCGGCCGGAACGGCGCCTACAATGCCGGCTTCATGGTGATGACGCTGGCGCCGTGGAACGAGCGCGACCGCAGCCAGCAGCAGATCATGGCCGACATCAGCCGGCTCACCCGGCAGGTGCCGAGCGTGCGCGTCTTTCCGATGCAGCCCAACAGCCTCGGCATTCGCGGCGCCGGCAGCGGCCTGCAGTTCGCGCTGGTTGGCAACAATCGCGCAGCGCTCAGCGACGCTGCGGTGAAGATCATCGCCGAGATGCGGAAGGATGCCCGCTTCCAGTCGCCCCGGCTCTCCGTCGACCCGACGCAACCCCAGCTTTCGGTGGCCATCGACCGCGAGCGCGCTTCCGACCTCGGCATCGACATCACCGGGCTTGCCGATACTTTCCAGGCCATGCTCGACGGCAATGATGTCGTCGACGTCTACATCGCCGACCGCAGCTACGGGGTGAAGCTCGTCTCGACGACCAACCCAATCAACGATCCGACCGACCTGGAAAACATCTTCCTGAAGACGGCCGACGGCCGCTTCGTGCCGATGTCGACCATCGCCACCTTGACCGAGCGCGCCGTGCCGCCCTCGCTGACCCGCGAGCAGCAGCAGCCGTCGGTGGCTATCACCTCCAATCTCAGCGGCGATTTCGCGCTCGGCCAGGCGCTCACCCGCGCCGAGGAAATCGCCACGCCGCTCCTGCCGCCGGGCAGCCGCATCGTCCCCTTGGCCGAGGCGGCGACGCTGGGCGAGACCAACAGCGCCATGATCACCATCTTCGGCTTCTCGCTGGTCATCATCCTTTTGGTACTCGCCGCTCAGTTCGAGAGCTTCGTCAGTGCGGTCATCATCATGGCGACGGTGCCGCTCGGTCTTGCCTGCGCGATCTTTGCCCTTTTGCTCAGCGGCACCAGCCTCAACGCTTACAGCCAGATCGGCCTGGTGCTGCTGGTCGGCGTCATGGCCAAGAACGGCATCCTGATCGTCGAGTTCGCCAATCAGTTGCGCGACCGCGGGCTCGGCGTCCGCGAGGCGATCGAGCAGGCCTCGACCATCCGGCTGCGGCCGGTGATGATGACGATGATCTGCACCGTGCTCGGCGGCGTGCCGCTGGTGCTGGCGAGCGGCGCCGGCGCCGAGGCGCGCATCGCGCTCGGCTGGGTGATCGTCGGCGGGCTGGGTCTGGCCACCGTCTCGACGCTATTCCTGACCCCGGTCGCCTATCTCCTGCTCGGCCGCTTCGTGACGCCGAAGGTGGAAGAGGAATTGCGGCTGAAGCGCGAGCTCGAGGAAGCCGCCTACACCAATGTCGAGCCGGCTGAGTAGGCCCTTCCGTTTTGCGAAGAGGATGCCGTTTAACTAATAGCCTGTGAAATCCGGCAGTCGATAATATGGATTTCTCGGATCAAAGGGATACTTTGGTTCACCCTTGCCAGTTGAAACGGCACCCGCGATCAGCACCCCCTTCGGTCCAAATTGATAGTCGATGCCGGCGCAAAGGTGGGCGAGATCCTGGTAGTTAAAACTACGCAGCGCACTACCACCTTCGAATGCGGCTGCTTTGAGTTGCTCAGGCGTGAGCGGCTCAATCATCCTATCGCGATAGGCTTTGACCTTGGCCTTATTGAGCTCGGACCACTGGCATTCGGCGCCGATAACTCGCGCCAGCATGATATTTCTAACTGCGGTAGCGGCTGGATCATCCAAAGGGATCGAATATTTCTCAAGAAAATAATTCGTACTCGGGTCGTTGGTCATCGACTTGCGCCAAAAGGGCGGGAACTTGTCCGCGGCCTCGGCGAAAATTGTACTTGCCATCGACACAAGGACAACCCCGACAGACCGCTGTAACCACATGGACGTACCTCGAGCTATTCTGATTCAGGACCGTGCCATTCGGCTTGGCCAGTTCGTAGGCACGCGCCCCATCGCGTCGGCCAGCGGGCACGACCGCTGTCACGTGGGTCCGGGACTTTACCCGCGGAGAGGATGATCGTACTTCGGTAAGCCTTGTCAACGCGAGCCTTTTGCTGGGCGAGGCAAGGGGCGCGCGGAGGAATTGCGATGAGCTATCTGGATGAGCTGTTTTCGGTGGCCGGCAAGACCGCGCTGGTGACCGGGGCTGCGACCGGCATCGGGCGCATGGCGGCGACCGCTTTGGTCAGGGCCGGTGCTACCGTGATGATCGCCTCGCGCAAGGGCGAGGATTGCATCAGGGTTGCCGGCGAACTGAACGGCCTCGGCGGCTCCGGCCGAGCCGAGGGCTTTGCCGGCGATGTCTCCAGCGAGGTTGGCATCGCGGCGCTGGTTGCCCAGGTCAAGGCACGGACCGAACGGCTGAATATCCTGGTCAACAATGCCGGCGTCTCTTGGGGCGCGCCGCTGGAAAGCTTCCCCTACCATGCCTGGGCCAAGGTGTTCGGTGTCAACGTCACTGCCGTCTTCCATCTGACGCGCGAGCTCCTGCCGCTGCTCGACGCCGCCGCCAGCGAAGCCGATCCGGCCCGGGTGATCAATCTGGGTTCCGTAATGGGTACGCAGCCGCTGGCCGACGACGCCTATTCATACTCTGCCTCGAAAGCCGCGGTTCACCACCTGACACGCACCTTGGCGATCGAGTTTGCCGCCCGCCACATAACCGTCAACGCTTTCGCCCCCGGCCCCTTCCAGAGCCGGATGACCGCCTTTGCCACCGCGACCGAGGACCAGGCCAAGCATGTCGGCGGCCATGTTCCGATCGGCCGTATCGGCGCGCCGGATGACATTGCCGGCGCAACGCTCTATTTGTGCAGCCGAGCCGGCAGCTATGTCACCGGCGCCATCCTGCCGATCGATGGCGGGCAGTCGGTGCAGCATGGGCTGACACTGTTCAAGGAATGAAGCCGCTCGCGTTCCGGACGGTTGAAATGGAGGACATCAGCGTGGAACCGATCAGTCTCGATGTGCTTCTGGCCAGCGTCGGCAAGGAAGTCGGCGTGTCGCCGTGGCGGGTCGTTTCGCAACGCATGATCGACCAGTTCGCCGATGCCACGGACGACCACCAGTTCATCCATTGCGATCCGGAGCGCGCCAAGCGCGAGACGCCGTTCGGCGGCACCATCGCGCATGGCTTCCTGTCGCTTTCGCTTTTGTCGGCGATGACCTTCGAGACCATGCCGCCGCTCGAAAACAGCAAGATGGGCGTCAACCATGGCTTCGATTCGCTGCGCTTCCTGGCGCCTGTGAAGACCGGCGCGCGCATCCGCACCCGTTTCGTGCTGGCCGACGTCAAGGTCAGGCCGTCGGGCTGGGTGCAGACGGCGCATGATGTGACCATCGAGATCGAGGGTTCGAAAAAGCCGGCATTGACCGCGCGCTGGCTGACGCTGACATTGATCGAGCGCCAGCCGGAAGCGGCCTGAACGGGTCAACGAGCCTCGGCGGAGATGATCTTCATGTGCCGGCCGACCTAGGGGTATCGCCAATCGGAGCGCCGCGACGCCGATTTTACCGATGCTTGATTTGACAACGCCTTGTCCGTTTCCGTACAGCGTATATAAATTAGCCAGCCACTAACAGCCGCTAACAGAAGGCAGGCGAAAATTGCCGCTCAGCGTCCAGACACGCCGCGAGAAACAAAAGGCCGAACTGCGCTCCGAACTTGTCGATGCAGCGCACAAGCTCGTGCAGGAGGAAGGCTATGAAGGCCTCACCATCCGCAAGCTGGCCAAGCGCGTCGGCTATGCGCCAATGTCGGTCTATTCCTATTTCGCCGACAAGCAGGACATCTTGTTCGTGCTGGCCGAGGATGCGTTCGAGACCCTGGCAAAGCGTATCGAGGATCACCCGGCCGACGATCCGATCGAGGCGCTGCAAGTCGTGATGACCGAATACGCGGCCTTCGGCCTTGGCAACCCCAACGAGTATCGCACGATATTCATGACCGAAAAGATCAAGCCGCCGGAAGGCAGGACCTTCGCCGAAATGCAAGAGGGCAACCCGTTGATGAAAGTGCTGATCAATAGGGTCGAGGCCTGCGTTGCCGCCGGCAAGCTGAAGGGCGACCCGCGCGCCATTACCACCATGCTGTGGGCGGTTGGCCACGGCACGATCTCGCTGCTGATTACGTTTCCTTTCTATCCGTTCGGCGACCAGCAGGCGTTCGTGAAACGGATGTGCGACTTCACGCTTTCCGCGCTGGCCACCCAGGACGTGCCCCCGCTGACCGAGACGCCGGCCAACTGCTGAAGGGTTCCTTCGGTTTCGGACAGCTTAAGATCTTGTGCGGCACGGGTGAACGGCACCGCGTGTGCAACTCGTCGCGTGCTGGCGCGGCGCGATTCCCAACATTCACATAAAACTTTTTTCGTACATGTACGACTTCTGACTTGAACCTCGCGACTGTCGGGCGTACATGTACGCTACATCGTACATGTACAGCGGTTGAACCGGAGACAGACAATGAAAAAGACGATCTTCGCCCTCGTGGCCGTCCTGGCATTCTCGAGCGCTGCCTTCGCCGGCCAGAGCCAGCCCGGCAAGCCGGCCGCAGCCTGCGCCGACACGAACGTCAAGCTCGATTGCGGCGCGACCGGATCGGTCGAAGAGACAGGCCCGGCGACCCACAAGGGCTCGTCTGAAAACAAGGATCCGCGGCTCGGCATCGACATCGATCCGTGGATCGTGCCCAGCACGTTCTGAGGTTCGAAAACAAATGGGTGGTAGGAAATCCTGACCGCCCGCTTTCGTGGCCATTTCAGCCAGACTCCGCCGGACGGAAGTTATTTCCTGCGCTTCTTCATTCCGGCCACGATCTTGGCCTTGCCGGGCCTTGCGGGAGCGCCGGAAATCGAAGTCCCGGTGATCGACACCGGATCGCTGGCCGGAAACGTATCCTCGAGGCCTTCCTCGAGTTCCTCTTCAATATTTGAGCCTTCATGCGGCTCGTGTTCGAGAGAGCGAACGGCCGACGTCTTCTGGACTGGTGGATTCGGCGCTGATTTCGACGGCATCGACATCTCCCTCGACTTGCTCCGGCTCCGGCAAACGGTCGGGCGCAGCGAACGTTATGCCGCTGCGTCGCGGGCCGCCTCCGACAGGAAAGTAAAGACATAATCGGAAAAGGAACGCCAGCATTCAACGCGGAACGCGTCGGACGCGGTGCGCAGCAGCACGATTTCGACCTTACCGAGAATGGTGCGCGACGCCGCGCCTACCGGAAAGGCGTCGAGCGACAGATCCTGCGGACAGCCTGAATTGATCGTCGCCGCCGCTGCCGGGCCGGTGACCGATATGGCAACGTTGCGATGCGAGATGCCAACCGCCGAATGCAGTACTGTCACCTCGGCGCAGTCGGCGAGCGGGTCTTTTCCCACCTCATCGATGACCAGCCATTCGTCCGGCCCAAGCCACAAGGCCGTGCGCCCGGCCTTTGCCGCCGAGGTTTTGGGTTTTTGCGGCAGGGTTACGCCGAGCGCCTTCGAAAGCGCCGCGACCGAGGCGTCCCGCGCACGCAGCGAAATGCGCTCTGCCGGTGGCAACACGGCAAGCGTGACGCCGGTTGCGGAAAGCTCCTGACCGGCGAGAGCCGGGCGGCGTTCGACTGACGGCGCAGCGGCGGCAGATTTCTTCGCGGCAGCCTTAGCCATTGAGGCGCTCCCCCTTCTCGTCGAAGAACACCATGCCGGTGACCTCCACCTCGATCGTCGCGTTGGGCATCGGCACGTAAAGCGTCTCACCCATCCGGTCGCGGCCACCGGCAACCAGGGCCAGCGCGATCGAGCGGCCGCAATTTTCCGACCAGTAGCTGGAGGTGACATGGCCGATCATGGTCATCGGGATCGCCTGCTTCGGATCGCCGACGATTTGCGCGCCTTCTTCCAGCACCACCTTAGGATCCTTGGTCTTCAGGCCGACCAGTTGCTTGCGGCCGTTGGCGACAATGTCCGGCCGCACCATGCCGCGAATGCCGACGAAATCGGTCTTCTTCTTGCCGACTGCCCAATCGAGACCGGCATCGTTAGGCGTTACCGTGCCGTCGGTGTCCTGGCCGACGATGATGTAGCCCTTTTCGGCACGCAGCACGTGCATCGCCTCGGTGCCGTAGGCACAGGCGCCATGCTTCTGGCCCTCGGCCCATAGCGCTTCCCAGACGGCCTGGCCGTAGTCGGCCGGCACGTTGACCTCAAAGCCGCGTTCGCCGGTGAACGACATCCGGAACAGCCTTGTCGGCACGCCGCAGATCCTGCCTTCGCGCACCGACATATGCGGCAGCGCCTCGTCCGACATGTCGATGCCTTCGACCAGCGGCGCGATGATGTCCCGAGACTTCGGTCCTTGCACGGCGATCACCGCCCACTGTTCGGTGATCGACGTCAGCCAAACATTGAGATGCGGGAACTCGGTCTGGAGGTAATCCTCCATATGGTTCATGACACGCGGCGCACCGCCCGTCGTCGTCGTCACATGGAAACGGTCGGGTGCAAGCCTGCCAACGACACCGTCGTCATAGATGAAACCGTCCTCGCGCAGCATGATGCCATAGCGGCAGCGGCCGGGCTCCAGTTTCTCCCACGGATTGGTGTAGAGCAGTTCCATGAACTTCGCCGCATCCGGCCCGACCACCTCGATCTTGCCCAGCGTCGAGGCGTCGAACAGGCCGGCCGTCTTGCGCACCGTGACACACTCACGATCGACAGCGGCGTGCATGTCGTCGCCCGACTTTGGAAAATACCAGGCGCGCTTCCACTGGCCGACATCCTCGAACACGGCACCTTGGCGCTCGGCCCAGGGATGGATCGCCGTCTTGCGAGTCGGGTCGAAGAGCGGACCCCGCGCATGGCCGACGATCGAGCCGAAGGTCACCGGCGTGTAGGGCGCCCGGAACGTCGTCAGGCCGACTTGCGGGATCGGCTTGCCGAGCGTCTCGGCGGCGATTGCCAGACCGTGCATGTTCGAGGTCTTGCCCTGGTCGGTCGCCATGCCGTTGGTGGTGAAGCGCTTGACGTGCTCGATCGAGCGCATGCCTTCATGCACCGCCTGGCGGATGTCCTTGGCGGTGACGTCGTTCTGGAAATCGACAAAGGCCTTGACCGTCGTATCCGCCCCGGCGCCGGGCGCCGCACCCAGCATGCCGCGCGACCAGCTCTCGCTGGCATCGACCTTCGGCTTGTTTCCTTTGGCGGTGTTGGCGCCGACATCCTTCGCCGCCTTGGCGCCCGCCGCATAGGCCTCCTCGATCGTCGCCGATAGCCCGTCCGTGCCGTTGCAGGCGCCGACGGAGACGCAGTCCTGCGCATAGGCGCCGGGCACGAAGCGCTTGGTCTCGTCGTTGAAGGCAACCTTGCCGCGCGACTGCGAGAACAGATGCACCGACGGTGTCCAGCCGGCCGACATCAGGATCGCGTCAACGGGGATGGTACGTTCGCCGCCGCCATTCTTCGGCTGCACGGTCATCGATGAGACGCGCAATTTGCCGCCGGCGCGGATCACCGCGCGGCCGAAATTGACCTCGATGCCGAGCGCCCTCGCCTCGTCGATCACCGGCCCAGTCGGATTGTCGCGCAGGTCGACGATCGCCGCCACGCCGACACCGGCCTTCTTCAGATCGATCGCCGCCGCATAGGCGGAATCATTGGCCGTATAGACGCCGACATTCCTGCCGACCGCGACGCCATAATGGTTGAGATAGGTGCGCGCCGCCGACGCCAGCATGACGCCGGGCCGGTCGTTGTCGGCAAACACCATATGCCGCTCGATGGCGCCGGTCGCCAGCACCACGCGCTTGGCACGGACCTGCCACAGCCGCTCGCGCGGCAGGTCGCGGCCGGGGTTTTGCAAATGGTCGCTGACGCGCTCGACCAGCCCGACGAAATTCTGCGCGTAATAGCCAAAGGCCGTGGTGCGGGACAGCACACGGACGTTGTCCATCGTCTTGAGCTTCGCGACCGCACTCTGCGCCCAGGCAAAGCCGTCCTGGCCATCGATCTTCGCGCCGCTCTCGAAATGCAGGCTGCCGCCGAACTCCGCTTGCTCGTCGACAAGGATGACGCGCACACCGGTCTCGGCCGCCGCCAGTGCTGCGGCAATGCCGGCCGCACCGCCACCCAGCACCAATACGTCGCAATGGGCGAAGCGCGCCGAATAATGGTCGGGGTCCGCCTGGTCGGGGGCGACGCCGAGCCCGGCCGCAGCACGGATCTTGGGCTCGTAGAAGTTTTTCCAGGCGGACTTCGGCCACATAAAGGTCTTGTAGTAGAAGCCCGCCGAAAGCAGCGGCGAGGCGATGTCGCCGAGCGCACTGACGTCGAAGGAAAGCGACGGCCAGCGGTTCTGTGACTGTGCCGCCAGCCCGTCATAAAGCTCCTGCACGGTGGCACGGACATTTGGTGTCTTCCTGGCGGAGTCGCGCTTGATCTCAACCAGCGCGTTGGGCTCTTCCGCCCCGGCGGACAGAAAGCCGCGCGGCCGGTGGTATTTGAACGAGCGGCCGACCAGATGGACGCCGTTGGCGAGCAGCGCCGAGGCCAGCGTATCGCCCTCGACACCGGCATAAGATTGGCCGTCGAAGCTGAAGCTGGCAGTCTCTGCCTGCCTGAGGCGTCCGGCGCCGGGAATGCGGAACGCTGCGATCATTTGGAGGCTCCCGGCAGCTTCGCCGGCTTGGGCTCGCCAGCCTTGTAGGTCAACAGGAACCTGTCGCTGACGGTGTCGCGCACGGCGTTGAAGAACCGCGCACAGCCATGCATGTGCCGCCAGCGCTCATAGATGATGCCTTTGGGATTCGAGCGGATGAAGAAGAACTTTTCGAAGTCGTCATCGCTCTCGCCGGCCATGTTAGCCGAACGCGCAATATGCGCCTCGCCGGCGTTGCGAAATTCGAGTTCCGGACGCTCTTCCTCGCAATAGGGGCAGCGGATGAGAAGCATGGTTGTTCCTACAATTCGCCGGGGCCGACGCGGGCGCCGGCCGGTTGATCGCAAAGCCAGTGACCCAACATCACGAAGCGGGCCTTCATCAGTGTGCCACCGCCGCCGCCGCCGCCTCGTCGATCAGGCGGCCGGTGCGGAAGCGCTCGATGGTGAAGGGGGCGTTGATCGGGTGCGGATCGTCTTTTGCGATGGTGTGGGCAAAGACATGGCCCGAGCCGGGCGTTGCCTTGAAGCCGCCCGTGCCCCAGCCGCAATTGACATAGAGGCCGGGCACCGGCGTCTTGGCCAGGATCGGCGAGCGATCGGGCGTCACGTCGACGATGCCGCCCCAGGAGCGCAGCATCTTCATGCGCGTGAACATCGGGAACATCTCGCAGATGGCGTCGAGCGTGTGCTGCAGGATGTGCAACCCGCCGGTCTGCGAATAGGAGACATACTGGTCGGTGCCGGCGCCGATGACCAGCTCGCCCTTGTCGGATTGCGAGATATAGGCGTGCACGGTGTTCGACATCACCACGCAAGGGAAGACCGGCTTGACCGGCTCCGACACCAGCGCCTGCAGCGGATAGCTTTCCAGCGGCATGCGCACGCCGGCCATGTTCATGATGACGGACGAATGGCCGGCGGCCACCACGCCGACCTTCCTGGCGCCGATGAAGCCGCGCGTCGTCTCGACGCCGGTGACCGCACCGTTCGGCGCCCGCTTGACCCCGGTGACCTCGCAATTCTGGATGATGTGGACGCCGCGCGCCGAAGCGCCGCGCGCATAGCCCCAGGCGACGGCATCGTGGCGGGCGGTGCCGCCGCGACGCTGCAGGGTCGCGCCCATCACCGGATAGCGGGCGTCGCGCGAAATGTTGAGCGGCGGGCAGAATTCCTTCGCCGCTTCCGGCGTCAGCCATTCATTGTCGATGCCGTTCAGACGGTTGGCATGGACGTGGCGTTTCAGCACCTGGATGTCATGGACATTATGGGCCAGCATCATGACGCCGCGCGGCGAATACATGACGTTGTAGTTGAGCTCCTGGCTGAGCCCGTCCCACAGTTTCAGCGCGTGGTCGTAGATGCCGGCGCTCTCGTCATAGAGATAGTTGGAGCGGATGATGGTGGTGTTGCGGCCGGTATTGCCGCCGCCGAGCCAGCCCTTTTCCAGCACCGCGACATTGGTGATGCCGTGCACCGTGGCGAGGTAGTAGGCGGTGGCCAGGCCATGGCCGCCGGCGCCGACGATGATGACGTCGTACTCCTTCTTCGGCTCTGGCGAGGACCACTGTTCCTCCCAGCCCTTGTGGCCGCGCATAGCCTCGCGGGCGATGGCGAATACCGAGTATTTCTTCAACGTTCCAGCCTCGCAGAATAGCGGCCGAGCATCCAATCGAGCGCCGGCGCGCGAGGTGTATCACTAGCGAAACAGCGCTGCCACCCTTGCGCTGTTTGCGACGGCGCTTGCCGTTTTGCGCCGTGCCTTCAACGGCCGCTGTTCTGAGCTTCGCCTTTTGACGGTTCAGACGGCGCACGCTTCACAATGGACGGCCCGGTTGCATAGGTCGGCCGCAGATAACCTCGGCGGCAATCGGCGGCGATGTTACGAATTTCCGCATCGTCCGACTGCTCCGTCATGGCCACGAAGCGCTCGATGATCACCTCGCGCGGCCTGATAGCCACTGCCGCAGCAAAGCGCCGCAACAGCGCATCCGGATGCTCGAGCAACCGTGGTAGGTCCTTGGAACTCGGCATGAAATGCTGGCCGTAAGCGTTGACCAACGTCCCAAAAGCCGAGTCCGGACGCACGACCGCGGCATTTTCAACTGCAAGCCGTAGTTGCCAGCGCTCTGCGAGGCAGATGAATTGAACAACCCTCCATCGAACGCCGGCATGTTCGTCGTCCAGCCGCAGCATGACACGGCCGAGAATGGCTCCATCCGCCGGCGTCGTGCATCCCAGAAGCGCTTCGATTGCATCGAACCTGATCCCAGCAATCTTGCTGTCGAGCAGGTCGGCGATCTCCGCGACAACGCAATTCATGTTGAAGCTTAGCCTGGGGCTGATCTCGGCCACCAAAAAAGCGGCGGCGGCCTGAGTATGAAGGTTGCCGGACGTCAGCAGCGGCCGGAGGTTTTCAAGGGGAAAGCCTCTGTGAAATTCCGATTGAAGAGCGAACGTCAACTCGCTGTCGCCCTCATAGCCGGGCTCCAGCAACTTGCTCATCATGTCTTGGGGGGTCATTGGAATGGGTGGCGCGTCCACCCGCAATGTTGAATGACGGCTTTGGTAGCTTGGCGTCCGCCCGGCGTCAAGAAATCTTGACAGATGCCTTCGCACGTATCGGGTGGCTCGCCCCGCCCCGGACTGCAATCACCATCCCGATCGCCGGCGACGCTGGCGCGAAGAAAGGGATGAAAACAATGCTCGCACTCGCTAACAAGATCGCCATCGTCACTGGCGCCAGTTCCGGCATCGGCCACGCCACGGCAAAACTCTTTGCCGAGGAAGGCGCCAAGGTGGTCGTCGCTGCCCGTCGCCAGGCAGAGCTGGACGCGCTCGTCACTGAAATCGAGGAGGCCGATGGCACGGCCATTGCTCTTGCCGGCGACGTCCGCGACGAGGCCTATGCCAAGGCCCTTGTCGATCTTGCGGTGGGCCGGTTCGGCGGGCTGGATATCGCCTTCAACAACGCCGGCTCGGTCGGCAAGATGGGTTCGATTTCGGGGTTGTCGCTGGAGGGCTGGCGAGAGACGCTCGACACCAACCTGACCAGCGCATTTCTCGGCGCGAAACATCAGGTGCCGGCGATGGTCGATCGCGGCGGCGGATCGCTGATCTTCACCTCTACCTTCGTCGGCCATACCGTCGGCATGCCCGGCATGACCAGTTACGCCGCAAGCAAGGCCGGGCTGATCGGATTGACGCAGGTGCTTGCCGCCGAATACGGCGCGAAAGGCGTACGGGTCAACGCGCTGCTGCCGGGCGGCACCGATACGCCTTCGGCAACATTCAAGACACCTGAATCGCGAGCCTTCGTCGAAAACCTGCATGCCTTGAAGCGCGTTGCCGAGCCTGAAGAGATCGCCCGCTCGGCGCTCTACCTGGCTTCGGATGCATCGAGCTTCACCACCGGAACCGCGCTGTTTGCCGATGGCGGTGTTTCGATCAGCCGAACGTGAGGCGTTTTCCCGTCGGCGAACAATGGAACGCGGCATGTTGCAAAACCGGCCTTGCTTTCTTGGCGCGATTTAGCGATTGCGTTTTCTGTTCGAAGAATGCTGTCGAAGACGGGCCTAAAACATGCTGCTGATCAGGACCTACATCGCTGCTAGCACAATCGAGGGTGTCGGCGTATTCGCCGCCGAGCCGATCAGGAAGGGAGCGTCGATCTGGCAGCTCGATCCTGACTTCGACCGGTTGATCCCGACGGAAAAATACGAGGCTGCACCGCCGCATCTCAGGGAATTGCTCGACAGATATGCCTATCCAAGCCCGGACCGGCCCGGGTTCATGGTCTATGAAGTCGACAATGGGCGCTTCATGAACCACGCCGAAAGGCCGAACACGGATTTCTCGCAGTATGGTGGCGCAACCGCGATCCGCGACATTGCGGCGGGTGAAGAAATAACCTGCGACTACGGCGAATTCTTCGAGGATTTCGAGCGGCTTCATCTGGCCACGGCATAGAGGGAGAGCCTGTCGCCAATTGCTCTGTTGCGAATCAAACGACCCGGAGCGAGGATCGGCTCCGGGCCACGTTTCCAACCCCGATTAGTTCCGGTGGGCGTGCGGCTCGTCGGTGTGGCGGCCGTCATATTGCAGGTCCAACTCGCGAATCGCCTCCTTGCCTTTCTTCGGATCGACAAGCCTAAGAAGCGCGTCGATCTTGGCCTCCATCCGGTCGGTACTCTCCTTCGATTGCGGCGAACCGACGAAGAGCAGGAACGCCAGGCCGCCGACCTGCCAGAGCAGTTGCAGGAATTCCGACTGCCAGTTCTCAAGCGTGTCGCGGCTCATCTCGATCAGATAGCCGCCGAATTCGGGCGGTTGGCCGAGCGCTTGCTGCTCGTCGAGATAGGCGAACCAGCCGAAAACCCAATGACCGACGATCGAGATGATGAAGAAGCCGAGGGTAATCCAGGCATAGCTGTAGGCCCGCCACACCGAAGGCGGCGTCATCTTGGCCGCCGGCCTGTTGTCCTCATCGTTTGGCATTGTCGCTGTCCGACTCCGAGCGAGCCAGGAACTGCTCCGTAGTCGCGGGCAGCTTGTTTTTCAGCCACTCGGCCATCGCCTCCTCCTCACGCAGGTTTTGTTCGCAGGCCCGGGCGACTTCTGTTTCGCCAAGGGATTCGGCGGCTGCGATGAGGATCGTGTATGAGGCGATTTCCATATGTTCGAATGTGTAGCTCGCCAGTGAGCCTTTCATCACCTCGTCGCCGGCGAAGACGCCGCTTAGGGACTGCGCCATGGCCAACAGCTTGCCGCCCGCGTCCTTCAGCGTGGACGTATCTTCGCCCAATTGTTCCAGGCAGGTTCTGAGGCGTGCGGCTTGCCCTTTCGTCTCGTCGACGTGCAGGTTAATGCGCTCACGGAGTTCGGGATAACTCTCCAGCCGGCTCAGCTGGCCGTTCAGCATGGTTTCGGCCTGCTCCTCCATCGCATGCGCGTCCCTGAGCCACTGGACGAGCCATTCACGGGTCTCTGACATCGGTGTTCTCCTGTGCTTGCCTAGGCGAAACAACCATGGGGAACGAGGTTTGTTCCTTCGTTGATAGAGCCAGGCTGACTGTTTGCCGGATTGGGCAGCAGGATTTATCGGTGGCGGAGAAAACGCCAACGATCGCTCATCGGTGCGGAGAGCCACCGAACAGGCGAATCTACTACCAGAGGTCGTAATTCCTTGCTTTCTGACGGCAGTTATGCTATTGATTTGCGCGTGGTGCTGATTTGCGCCGACGACCCGCCGCCGAGGCGGGTTTTTCGTTTCGGGAGTGGACAGAGCGGCATGATTCTGCTATCAGCCGCCACAATTCGTGGTGTAGACCGCCGCGGAGGCAAGCGACTATGGCCACTTGCCTGTTGTTAACAAACCCGAAAGACAGGATTGCCCGTGCAGGTACTCGTCCGCGACAACAATGTTGATCAGGCGCTTCGCGCGCTCAAGAAAAAGATGCAGCGCGAAGGCATCTTCCGCGAAATGAAGATGCGCGGACATTATGAGAAGCCTTCCGAGAAGCGCGCCCGCGAAAAGGCGGAAGCCGTTCGCCGCGCCCGCAAGCTGGCCCGCAAGCGCGCCCAGCGCGAGGGTCTGCTGCCGATGACGCCGCGTCCGGTGGCGGCTGGTGCTGCTGGTGCAGGTGCTCCGCGTCCGCCGCGGTTCTGACGCCAATTTTTCGTCCTTTTCGAAGGATACCCAAGGTGGCGCGATGCGTAATCGCCGCCACCTTTTTGTTGAATTCGACCAGTTCGGAGAGGGCCGGTTCGGAGACGGAACAGACCTGACGGCGCGGCGGGCAGTGAGGACAGAGCAGATATGAACGCAACAAGCGTGGAGCGCAGAACCGCAATGCGCGGCTTCGCCCTGACGGCAGCCCTGCTTTCCGGCTTGGCGCTCGCCGGCTGCCAGACAGCCCCGACCGGCGAATTCACCAACATCGACAAGGCACAAGGGTCGGCCGAGAACATCTCCTCGCTGTCGGCCGTTATCCAGCGCAGTCCCCAGGATCCCGAAGGCTACAATGTGCGCGGCTCCGCCTATGGCCGCGGCGGCCAGTATCAGGCGGCGCTCAAGGACTTCGACACCGCCATCCAGCTCAATCCGAATTTCTACCAGGCCTATTCGAACCGCGCTCTCATCCAGCGCTTTCTCGGCGACCAGGCGGCCGCGCTTGCCGACTACAACCGCTCGATCCAGATCAATCCCGACTATGACGCCGCCTATATCGGCCGCGGCAACCTCTACCGCAAAGCCGGCCGCATCCAGGAAGCTTTCAACGATTTCCAGAAGGCGATCCAACTCGACACGACAGACGCCCGCGCCTACCACAATCGCGGCCTGATCTACCAGAGCCAGGGCCAGCACGCTTTCGCCATCGAGGATTTCTCGACCGCCATCTCGCTGGCGCCGGACGCCGCCGACCCCTACAATGGCCGCGGCCTCTCCTACCTCGCCATGAACGACGAGGACAATGCCTTCGCCGACATCAACATGGCGATCAAGCTCGACGGCAAGAATGCCGAGGCCTGGTCCAACCAGGCGCTGATCTACGAGCGGCGCGGCGACAAGGCCAAGGCGGCAAAATCCTACCGCGAGGCAGTGCGCCTCAACCCCACCTACCAGCCGGCCAAGGACGGCCTGGCGCGCACCAGCACCGGCTGACCGACGGCAGCGTTGGGCCTGATATGGCAGGCCTGCCGTTTGGCATGGCTTCGAAACCTTCAATGACTGTGCATTGACCCCCGCCTTGATCGCGCCAAGTTTTCGGCGGAACGCTCGGGATGTTCAGCCGTTGTTCAAGGCTATTCGCGAAAAGGACCCCTCCCATGATCAAGAAACTCGCCTGTGCCGCCGCCCTCGCCGCCACGGTGCTCGCTGCCCCTGCCAGCGCGGGCAGACTGGAACTCGGCGTGCTCGACTGCACCATCGACGGCGGCACCGGCTACATCGTCACATCCAACAAGGGCGTGGCCTGCACCTTTCGCCCTCATCATGGCGGTCCCCCCGAAGCCTATACCGGGGTCATTTCCAAGCTCGGCGTCGACGTCGGCAGGACGCACCAGGGCGAATTGATATGGGCGGTTCTGGCGGCCACCCGCGACAGTAATTCCGGCGATCTTGCCGGCAGCTATTATGGCGTCAACGCCGAGGCCAGCCTGGTGACTGGCGGCGGCGCCAACCTTCTGGTCGGCGGACTGAACAGCGCGTTCTCGCTGCAGCCTCTGAACGTACAGGCGCAAACCGGTGTCAACCTGGCAGTCGCCGTCACCTCACTGGAGCTGATCCACTCTTTCAAATAGGCGTGCCATAGCGAGGCTCTGCGGCGCGGAACAGGATTGGACTGTTCCGCGCCGCATGATTTTTGGAAAACCGCCATGCCAAGGATGATCATCGCTGACGCCATGATCGCCAATCTTCGATCACCCTGACTTCCCGCCAGCATCTCGGCGCACCCGCAAAAACCGCTTGAACTCAACTGCGGTTGAGGTTTTACAACCTGCCCCCGAAGCGCCGCGTGCTTGTTGGAATCGAAGAGCGCTCCACCATTTTTAATCGGCGTATAAGGAAGTGTCGGAGGGCGGGGTGACCGAAACCAGCACAAACAGGGTCGATTGGCGCGCGCTGTGGGCGAGCGGCGATCTGGCGCGCTTCTGCTTCATCAGCCTCGGCATCCTGCTGCACGCCACCAACGAAACCATGGTGGCAACGGTGATGCCGGCCATGGTCGGCGAACTCGCCGGCGTTCAGCTGGTCGGCTGGTCGCTGGCGATCTACGAGCTCGGCGCCATCGTCGCAGGCGCTGCCGCCGGACGGCTGGTGAGCTATGTCGCGCTGCGCACCAACATGATAGTCGCCGCCCTGCTCTATGCCGCCGGCGCCCTGGTCTGCGCCATCGCGCCCTCCATGCCGCTGTTCCTGGCCGGGCGCTTGATCGAGGGTTTTGGCGGCGGCGCGCTGGTGTCGCTGGCCTTCGTCTCGGTCGAGCGGCTGTTTCCACGTGCCATCTGGCCGCAGCTTTTCGGCGTCATGTCGGCGATCTGGGGCGTCGCCGCCTTCAGCGGACCGGTGCTCGGTGCGTTGATGACCGAGCTGCTCTCCTGGCGTTGGGCTTTCGGTGTCTTCACGGTCGGCGGCACGGCCATGGCGCTGGCGAGCTTTATCGTGCTCGACACGCCTGAGGCCACCAGGCCACAGGCGATCACTGGAACGGCGCCGCCCTTCCCCTTTGCCGCGCTCGGCTGCTTGGCCGTCAGCGTCGTGCTGATTGCCACGGCTGGGGTCGACATTGCCCTGCTGCGTTCCTCTCTACTGCTGGTCCTCGGACTGATCGGGCTTGCGCTGTTCATCCGCATCGACGCGCTGAAGCCGGGCTCGCGGCTGTTCCCGTCGCGGCTGTTCTCATGGCGCACGCCGGTCGGCGCAGGCATGACCATGGTCGCCGCCTTTTCGGTGGCGACCTGTTCCTTCGCCGTCTACGGGCCGCTGCTTCTGACCAGCCTGCACGGCATTCCGATCCTGACCACCGGCTATATCATCGCCGCCGAATCGATCGCCTGGTCGATCCTGTCGATCCTCGTCGCCAATGCGCCGCCGGAACGCGAGAGGCTGATCATCACCGGCGGCGCACTGATGATCGCGGCCGGCATCGTCGGTTTCGCCTACGCCGTGCCGGCGGGTTCGATTCCGCTGATCCTGTTTTGCGCCTTGCTGCAGGGCGGCGGCTTCGGCATTGCCTGGCCCTTCGTCACACGCGTGATCGTGGCATCGGCTAGGGATGGTGAGCAGACGATCGCCTCCGCCGCCGTGCCGACCATGCAGCGCATTGGCTATGCGGTGGGTGCCGCACTGACCGGCATCGTCGCCAATGCCAGCGGTTTTTCCGAAGGCCTGAACCGTGAGGCGGCGGCAAATGTCGCCACCTGGCTGTTTCTCGCCTTCGTGCCACTCGGGATTCTGGGATGCCTCGCCGCCCTCAGGATCTCGGGACCGGCAGCCCGGCCACAGGAAGTGACGAGCTAGACAGTAATCGTCTTAAGCCGTTCGGCGACCAAGGCGGCGAGCCGCGTCGCCACCTCGTCCTTGCTCATCTCAGGCCATTCCTCGACACCAGCCTTCGAGACAATCCGCACTCGGTTGCGATCGCCGCCCATCACCCCGCTTTCGGGGGACACGTCGTTGGCGACGATGAAATCGGCGCCCTTCTTCCTGAGCTTGGCCTCGGCGTTCCTGACCAGATCCTGCGTCTCGGCGGCAAAGCCGACGACCAGGCTGGGCCGCTTCCTGTGATGACCGACACCGGCAAGAATATCAGGGTTTTCGATCATCTGCAGCGCCGGCGGCCCCTCGCCCGCCACCTTCTTGATCTTCTCGCCGGCCGAAGTCTCGCTGCGCCAGTCGGCGACCGCCGCGACGAACACCGCCGCGTCGGCCGGCAGCAGCTGTTCGACCGCTTCCCTCATCTGGTTCGCGGTTTCGACATGCAGCGTGGTGACGTCAGCCGGATCGGCAATACCGACCGGACCGGAGACGAGGTGCACATCGGCGCCCAGCCTAGCCAGCGCCGCCGCGATGGCATGGCCCTGCTTGCCGGACGAGCGATTGGCGATGTAGCGCACCGGGTCGATCGGCTCATGCGTCGGACCTGAGGTGACGATGATCTTTCTGCCTGCGAGCGGCTTCGGACTGATATCGAGCAGCGCCTCGATCGCGGCGACGATCTCCAGCGGCTCGGCCATGCGGCCTTCGCCCGCCTCGTTGCTCTCGGCCATCTCGCCCTTCGCCGGGCCGACGAATGCGACGGCGTCCTTCTGCAACGTCGCTCGGTTGCGCCGGGTCGCCGGATGCGACCACATTTTCGGGTTCATGGCGGGCGCCATCAGCACCGGCTTGTCGGTCGCAATGAGCACGGTGGAGGCAAGATCGTTGGCGTGGCCGTTGGCAAGCTTCGCCATCAGGTCGGCGGTGGCCGGCGCCACGACCACAAGGTCGGCCTCGCGCGACAGGCGGATGTGGCCGACATCGTGTTCGTCATTGCGGTCGAACAAATCGGTGAAGACGTGGTCGGCAGAGAGGGCCCCGGCCGACAGTGTGGTGACGAATTCCTGCGCTGCAGCGGTCATCACCACCCGCACGGCGGCGCCCCGCTCACGCAGCCGGCGGATTAGGTCGAGCGCCTTGTAGGCGGCGATGCCACCGCCGATGATGAGCAGGATGCGCTTGCCGGAGAGGGTCATGCCCGAGGCCAGCTCTTTGTCCAATGTCATGCCGGCCTCAGAGCCGGTTCGATATCGGTATGGATGAAATCATTGCCCTTGAAAAGCAGCGGGAGGTTTCGCGTCTTGGCCAAGGCGTAGGCGAAGCAGTCGCCCATGTTGAGATCAGCACGATGGCGAGATCCACGACCATAACGAGAGTAGGCAAGCCGTGCGACTTCAAGCTGCGCCAAATCAAAAGGAACTACCGTCAACTCAAGACGGTCGATAAGCATTTGGAACTCGCTAGCATTGACGCTACCGCTTGATCGGCTCGCTACACAATGCGCCTCCAGCAGCGTCGCAGTGCTTATCAGTGCAGCAGGTGAGGTTCCGAACACATCGACGAACGCAGCCGCATCCGGCTCTGCGCCAATGATTGCGATCAATGCCGACGTATCGACTGCGACTGTCACAGAAGTCCCTCGTCCCACATATGATCAGTGAGCGCCTTGAGGTCAAAAGGACGTTCCAACTTCCGTCCGAGCGCCAAAATTTCTTCACGTGACGCCTTCAGCCGCCACGCCCCATTCTCAAGCTTGGTTTTCGGGATCGCCACCTCACGCAAGGCATCCCGCGCTTCCTGCTCCATCGAAACGCCACGCGCGGCAGCGCGCTCGCGAAGCACCTGCTTTACGCTTTCGTCAAGATTGCGGATTGTTATCGTGCTCATGGCTACGCTCCTTGGCCTTAACATAGGCAATAAGCGGCATGACTGCAATGACAGCACTGCTGTCATTGCTTGCATTCAGAGCAGCTTCCACGCAATCGTGACCATTGCCAGCGCGATCACCCACAGCGCCAGCCGGCCGGAGCGGGTGTAGCGCGCCTCGGCCTTGCCGATGGCGCGCGCCGTCCTTTCATCGAAACGCAGCCCGTGTTCGGCCATCAAATCGATCTCGCGCGACAGCCGCTCGGTGCGGGCGGCGAGGTCGGGCGCCTGGCGGGCCAGCGCCAGCAGCGCGCTGGCGCCGTCACGTGCGTCGGCCAGCAGAGCACGCGGGCCGAGATTGCCCGATATCCAGCCGCCGACCACCGGCTCGGACGTCTTCCACATGTTGAAGGCCGGGTCGAGGGTGCGGGCGACGCCTTCGACCACCACCATGGTCTTCTGCAGCAGCACCAGCTCGGAGCGCGTCGCCATGTCGAAGAGATCGGTCACCTCGAACAGAAGCGCCAAGAGCTTGGCCATCGAGATGGTTTCAGCCGGCTGGTCGTGGATCGGCTCGCCGATCGCCCGGATCGCCTGGCCGAATGCCGCGACATTATGCTGGCGCGGCACGTAGCCGGCCTCGAAATGCACTTCGGCGACGCGCAGATAGTCACGGGTGATGAAGCCGTAGAGAATTTCGGCGAGGAACCGGCGCTCCTTCTTGCCGAGCCGGCCGGCAATGCCGAGATCGACAGCGACGATGGTGCCATCGGGCTCGACGAACAGGTTACCCGGGTGCATGTCGGCGTGGAAGAAACCGTCACGCAGTGTGTGGCGCAGGAACGACTGGACCAGGTTGACGGCGATCGCCTTCAGGTCATGGCCGGCGGCAGCGAGGCCGGCAATGTCGTTCATCTTGATGCCGTCGACCCATTCCATGGTCAGTACGTCACGGCCAGTACGTTCCCAGTCGACGGACGGGACGCGAAAGCCAGGATCGTCTTTGGTGTTCTCGCCGAGTTCCGAAAGCGCTGCCGCCTCGAGCCGCAGATCCATTTCGATCTTCGTGGTCTGCGCCAGCGTCTGGGTCACTTCGACCGGACGCAGCCGGCGCGACGACGGAATGTATTTTTCCTGGAGACGGGCGGCGAGGAAATAGCTTTCGAGATCGCGAAAGAAACGGCGTCGCACGCCCGGCCGGATGACCTTCACCGCCACCCGCGAACCGACGCCGTCCTGCAGGGTTTCGGCGATATGGACCTGAGCGATCGACGCGGCGGCGACGGCCTCGCCGAAACTGGCGTAGAGCTCGCCGACCTTGCGCCCGAGCGAAGCCTCTATCGCAGCTATGGCCTCGGCCTGCGGAAAGGTCTGCATCTTGTCCTGCAGCATGGCGAGATCGAGCGCTATGTCGTTGCCGACGACATCGGGCCGCGTCGCCAGGAACTGGCCGAGCTTGACATAGGATGGGCCGAGCCGGACGACGGCCTTGGCCAGCCGGTCGCCACGCTCATAGGCAAGCGCGCGGCGGCGGGTCAACAGCCGCGCCATCCGCCAGCCGAGTTTCGGCAGACCGAAGAGCTCGTCGCCCGGCAGCGCCGCGACTACGCCTTCGCGGACTAGCACCCAGCCGGCCCGCACGAGCCTGAAACCAGCGCCGACACTGCTCATGACTGCGCTCGCCTCAAAGCTTCCAGCCCGAATGAAGCGCAGCTATGCCGCCGGAATAATTGCGAAAAGAAGCGCGGTCGAAGCCGGCGCGGGAAATCATCGCCGCAAAATTCTGCTGATTGGGAAATTTGCGGATCGATTCGACCAAGTAGGAATAGGGCTCGCCGTCGCCGGTCACCGCCTTGCCGATCCTGGGGATGGCGTTGAACGACCACGCCTCATAGGCCTTGTCGAGCAGCGGCATGTCGACCTCGGAAAATTCGAGGCAGAGGAAGCGCCCGCCGGGCTTCAGCACGCGATAGGCTTCCGCAAGCGCCACATCGATGCGCGGCACGTTGCGAATGCCGAAAGCGATCGTGTAGGCGTCGAATGTGGCCTCAGTGAAAGGCAGCTCCTCGGCATTGGCTTCGACGAAATCGGTGTTTGCCGTCAGGCCCTTTTTCTCGGCCCGGTCGCGGCCGACGGCGAGCATCGAGCCGTTGATGTCGAGAACCGTGGCATGGGCGTTCCTGCCGCTCGCCTCGACGATGCGGAAGGCGATGTCGCCGGTGCCGCCGGCAACGTCGAGAACGCTCCAGCCCGGTCGTTTCGGTGTATTGAGCCATGTGACCATGGCGTCCTTCCACAGCCTGTGCAGCCCGGCCGACATCAGGTCGTTCATCAGATCGTAGCGGTTCGCGACCTTGTGGAAAACGTCATTGACCAGGGACTGCTTCTCGCCCGCCCCTACACGCTTGAAACCATAGGACGTTTCCATGCCGCCAACGGCCGTGGTTCTCTCAACCGACATTATTTTTGATCCGCCATAAAACCGGCGGGACCATAGCCGATCGATGGTGCCGACGCTATTGTTTAAGGCGCGGTGTTCGGCCGCGCTTCTCGGTCGTGAAATCGTACTTATGTCACGAGCTGGAGACCTGACGGGATGATTGCATGCCTTTGAAAGCGGAACTGCACTGCCATATCGAAGGGGCAGCGGCGCCCGAACTCGTCATCCGCCAGGCGCAGAAATACGGCAAGGACACCTCGCGCTACATTCAGAATGGCTCTTTCGTCTGGCACGATTTCACCTCATTCCTCGCTGCCTATGACTTCTCCTCCGACCTGTTCCGCACGGAGGAGGACTATGCCCGGCTGGCCGATCATTACCTGACCAGCCTCGCCCGCGACGGCGCCATCTATTCCGAGATCTTCACCTCGCCGGAACACGCCGGCAAGGCCGGCCTGTCGCCCAAGGCCTATACGGACGCGCTCGGCGAAGGCATCGCGCGCGCCAAGGCCAAGACCGGCATCGAGGGCCGCATGATCGTCACCGGGGTGCGCAATACCGGCGTCGAATCGATCGAGCAGGCGGCGCGATTCGCGGCCCGCTGCGGGCATCCGCTGGTCACCGGCTTCGGCGTCGCCGGCGACGAGCGGATGGGCGATCTGGAGGATTATGTCAGGGCCTTCGAAATCGCGCGGGAGGCCGGCCTCGGCATCACCGTCCATGCCGGCGAACTGATGGGCTGGGAGAGCGTCGAGGCCGCACTCGATCACATCCGCCCCGCCCGCATCGGCCATGGCGTGCGCGCCGTCGAGAACCCCGACATTGTCCGGCGCATCGCCGACGAAGGCGTCGTACTCGAATGCTGTCCCAGTTCCAACGTCGCGCTGAAGGTCTTCGGCAGTTTCGCCGATCACCCTTTTCCGGCACTGCAGGCGGCAGGCTGCAAGGTGACGCTAAACTCCGACGATCCGCCCTATTTCTGGACGTCGCTGAAGCGCGAATACGACATTGCCGCCGAGCATTTTTCGATGAACGACAAGGCGCTCGCCGCCGTCACCAGAACCGCCATCGAGGCCGCCTTCGTCGACAAGAAGACCAGGACAGCGCTTCTCACCCGCCTCAACAGCGCCGCCCGCTAACTCTCTTTTTTCGGCAAAAGCTGTGGTCGGCGGCAGCAGGCGGTTCCTTGGCCAGCGCATTGTCGCTAGGGTTCGCGTAGGCAGCCGGGATTTCAGGAGAACACCATGCAGGGCGTCACCGTCGTCGACCACCCGCTTGTCCAGCACAAGCTGACCATCATGCGCAAGAAGGAAACCTCGACGGCCGGCTTCCGGCGGCTGCTGCGCGAGATCTCGCTGCTTCTCGGCTACGAGGTCACTCGCAATCTCGAGCTGACGACGACGACGATCGAAACGCCGATCGAGACGATGGAAGCGCCGACGCTGGAAGGCAAGAAGCTGGTCTTCGCCTCGGTGCTGCGCGCCGGCAACGGCTTGCTCGAAGGTCTGCTAGACCTGGTGCCGGCGGCGCGCGTCGCCCATATCGGTCTCTACCGTGACCACGAAACGCTGGAAGCGGTCGAGTATTTCTTCAAGGCGCCGAGCGATCTCGCCGACCGGTTGGTGATCGTCGTCGATCCGATGCTGGCGACCGCCAATTCGGCGATCGCGGCGATCGACAAGCTGAAAGGGCGCGGCGCCACCAACATCCGCTTCCTTTGCCTGTTGGCTGCCCCCGAAGGCCTCGAGCGCTTCATCAAGGCGCATCCCGACGTTCCGGTCTTCACCGCTTCCATCGACCGCCAGCTCAACGAGAAAGGCTATATCATGCCGGGCCTCGGCGACGCCGGAGACCGCATGTACGGGACCAAATGACCGTGCCACTCGTTTACCGATCGTTTACGCAAACGGCCGCTTTCCGCATCTGTTAAAGCGGCAAACACCATACCGCGATAAGCATGGGCCTTCACGAAGGCCGGTCCATGCTGCGCAATCTTATCATCCTTGGCATGCTCGCCGTAGCATCGGCGTCGTTCCCGATCCTCTATCAGTCGAATCCGCAGATGCTCGATGGCCTGCTGAAATCGACGGTCGGTACCAGGCCGGCAGTCGAAACGCAAACGGATCTGAATCTGGCCACGGTTCCGGATAGACCGGCGACGCCGCGGCCGCTCGGCCGCAAGGTCGTGGTCGCCGCTGACGTGCGCGGGCATTTCACGTCGGCGTTCAGGCTCAACGGTCGAACGGTCGACGGCATGATCGACACCGGCGCGACGCTCGTCGCCATAAACAGTTCGACGGCGCGCAGGATCGGCATCTCGCTGAACGTGTCCGACTTCAAACACGAGGTAAACACCGCCAACGGCGCGATCAGGGCTGCCCTGGTGACCATCGATCGGCTGCAGATCGGCAAGATCACGGTCGACGGCGTCCAGGCGGTGGTGCTCGACGACAAGGCCCTGCGCACCAACCTGATCGGTCTGAGCTTTCTCCAGCGGCTTGAAAAGTACCAGGTCGAGAACGGCGCGCTGCTGCTCGTCCAGTGAAGCAAGATCCCGGAAAAGTGGAAACCGGTTCTCGGAACGATCATCGTCCAACAAGAAGGTAGAGCCTTGCTGACCGGATCACCCGCGCGGCAGGATCCGCCGGATGACGGTTTTTTCCGCAGGCGGCTTCGAAGCACCGATCGCATAGGCCGAAAGCACGGCGGCCGCGGCCGCTTCGGCATCCGCGGGATTGCGGGCATGGACCAGCGCCAGCGCCTCACCGGGGCGCACCTCCGCGCCGACCGGCAACAGCCGGGTGATGCCGACCGCATGATCGATCCTGTCGTCCGGCCGTATGCGCCCCCCGCCAAGCCCGACGACGGCGAGCCCGATGTCGCGGGTCGCGATGCCGGTGACGAAGCCGTGTTCGGTCGCCTTGACCGCAAATTCAGTCGCCGCCTTCGGCAGGTATTTTTCCGGATTCTCGACGAAATCTGCGGGGCCGCCGAGCGCCGCCACCATGCGCGCGAAGACGGCGGCGGCACCGCCGCCGGCAAGCGTCTCGGCGGCGCGCCGCATGCCATCCTGGTTGGACGACACCAGCCCGGCAGACTGCAGCATGTCTGCGGCCAGTGCCAGCGTCACATCCTCCAGGCGCCGGTCGCGGAAGCGGCCGGTGAGAAAATCGACGGCGTTGCGCACCTCGACCGCGTTGCCGGCTGCCGACGCCAGCGGCTCGTTCATGCCGGTGACCAGTGCTGAGGTCTTCAGTCCTGCGCCATTGGCGACTTCTACCAGGCTGTTCGCCAGTGTTGTTGCGTCGCGCGACTTTTCCATGAAGGCGCCGTTGCCGACCTTTACGTCGAGCACCAGCGACTGCAGGCCGGCGGCCAGCTTCTTCGACAGGATCGAGGCGGTGATCAGCGGCACCGATTCGACGGTTCCCGTCACGTCGCGGATCGCATAGAGCCGGCGGTCGGCGGGCGCGAGATCGGCGGTCTGGCCGATGATGGCGCAGCCGGCCTCGAGCACCGCCTTGCGGAAGCCCGCCACATCCGGCTGGCTGATATAGCCGGGGATGGCGTCCATCTTGTCCAGCGTGCCGCCGGTATGGCCGAGACCACGGCCGGAAATCATCGGCACATAAGCGCCACAGGCGGCGACGATCGGCGCCACCATCAGCGAGACATTGTCGCCGACGCCGCCTGTCGAATGTTTGTCGGTGACTGGGCCCGGCAGGTTCGACCAATCGAGCACGTCGCCGGAGTCGCGCATGGCCAGCGTCAGCGCCACCGCCTCGTCGCGGCTCATGCCGTTGAAGAACACCGCCATGGCGAAGGCCCCGACCTGCCCGTCCGAGACGGCGCCTGCGGTCACGCCTTCGATGAAGCTGGCGATCTCCTGCGTCGACAGCTTGTGGCCGTCGCGCTTGCTGCGGATGATTTCCTGGGGAAGCATCAGGCCGGGACCTTACGCTCCGGCAAGCCATCCTGGAACACACGCTGGAGGATCGTCGCCAGACGCGCGCCGCCAACCGGCGCTATGTCCTTGGTCTCCTGGTGCGAAAGCTCCGCCCCGGTCATCCCTGCTGCAAGGTTGGTGATGACCGAGCAGGCGGCGACCCGCAAGCCGAGGAAGCGGGCGAGAATGACCTCCGGCACGGTCGACATGCCGACGGCGTTGGCGCCCATGACGCGCGCCATGCGGATCTCGGCGGGTGTCTCGAAGCATGGCCCGGAAAACCACATATAGACGCCCTTGTGCAGGGCGGTAGCGGTAGCCTTCGCCGCCGTCTCGATCGCCGCGCGAAGGCCGGCATCATAGGCTTCGGTCAGGCCGACGAAGCGGCGGTCGCTTGGCTCGCCGATCAGCGGGTTGGAGCCCGAGAAATTGATGTGGTCGGTGATCAGCATCACCGAGCCTGGCCCCATGTCCGGATCGACCGAGCCAGCGGCGTTGGTGAGGATCAGGTTCGAAGTGCCGAGGCCGGCGAGCACCTCCAGCGCCGGCCGCATCGCAGCCGCGTTGCCGTGCTCGTAGTAGTGAGCGCGGCCGGACAGCATCAACACTGGTGTGCCGGCGAAATGTCCCGCCACCACCTCGCCGGCATGGCCGGTGACGCCGCTTCTGGGAAAGCCCGGCAATTCGGCATAGGAAATGCGGACAGCGTCCTCGACCTCTTCGACAAGCCCGCCAAGACCCGACCCCAGCACCAGCGCGGTGGCGGGCGCCAGCCCGTCCAGCCTTTCGACGAGACGATCAAGCGCCTCCTTCATTTCAACCAGCTCTTCATTTTAACCAGCTCTTCATTTCAACCAGCTCTTCATTTCAACATGTCGCCCTGGAAGCCGTAGGGCAGCATGTCGCCCATGGTCACGGTCTCGACCACGCCGCCACTGTCGCAGAGATAGAGTTTGGTTTCCGGCCGGCAAAATTCGGCCAGCCGCTGCCGGCAGCCGCCGCAGGGTGAGCATTTCGCCGTGCGCTCGGCGATCACCGCGATCTCCGTTATCCTGCCGCCGCCGGCCATGATGTAGTGGCCGAGCGCGGTGGTTTCGGCGCACCAGCCTTCCGGATAGGACGCGACCTCGATGTTGGCGCCGGTAAAGACGCGGCCGTCCTCGGTGCGCAGTGCCGCCCCGACCGGAAACTTCGAATACGGCGCATAGGCCTTGGCCATGGCCGCCTTGGCCGCTTCGAACAGATCATGCGACATTTAGTTTTTCCCTCGCATGATCTTGTCCGAAAAACGGGTTCCACTTTTCGAAGTCATGCTCATATTTTCCTTTTTCGCATGGCCCGATCCGAAAACCGGCTTCCACTTTTCGCGGCCATGCTCAGCGTTCTTTGACATAGGGCACGCCGCCGGCCCGCGGCGGGATCGCCTTGCCGATGAAGCCGGCGAGCAGGATGACGGTGAGGATATAGGGCAGCGCCTGCATGAGCTGCACCGGCACTTTGCCGATCAGCGGCAGCGGCGTGCCCTGCAGCCGGATCGACAGCGCGTCGAGGAAGCCGAACAACAGGCAGGCGAACATGGCATTGACCGGCTTCCATTTGGCGAAGATCAGCGCGGCAAGCGCGATGTAACCCTTACCGGCGGTCATATCCTTCACGAAGCCGCCATTCTGCACCATCGACAGGTAGGCGCCGGCAATGCCGGTGAGCACGCCGGTGCAGATCAGCGCCCGGTAGCGCAGCCAGGCGACCGAGATGCCAGCGGTGTCGACCGCGGCCGGGTTCTCACCAACCGCGCGCATGCGCAAGCCAAAGCGGGTACGGAACAGCACCCACCAGGTGAACGGCACGGCGAGGAACGCGACATAGACCAGCACGGAATGGCCGGAGATGAGTTCCGAATATATCGGGCCGAGGATCGGCACCCCCCTAAGCGCGTCCGCGCCGGGCCAGATGATCGCCCCGAACCGCTCGTCGGGCGCAAGCGCCGGCGTACGTCCTCCTTGCTGGAACCAGGCCTGGCCGAGCATGATCGTTGATCCGGCGGCGATAAAATTGATCGCCACGCCGGAGACGATCTGGTTGCCGCGATGGGTGATTGAGGCAAACCCGTGGACCAACGCGAAAGCGACCGAGATGAGGATGGCCATGCCGAGGCCGATATAGGCGGAATGGAAGACGGAGGCTGCGGCGGCACCGGCGAAGGCGCCGACCAGCATCTTGCCCTCGAGCCCGATGTCGAAGATGCCGGCCCGCTCCGAATAGAGGCCGGCGAGGCATGCGAGCAGCAAGGGCACCGACAGGCGGATCGTCGAGTCCAGAACCTGGATGATGGCGTTGAACATGTCCATCTCAGGCACCCTTCCCCTTGATCGCTTCCATGCCGACAGATCTCGGGCTGAGTGCGGCGAACAGCGCCTGGACATAGGGCCGGAACATGTGCTCGAGCGCGCCGGCGAACAGGATGACCAGGCCCTGAATGATGACGATCATGTCGCGGCTGATCGCCGGCATCTCGAAGGCGAGCTCGGCGCCACCCTGGTAGAGCATGCCAAACAGGATTGCCGCCAGTACGATGCCGACCGGGTGCAGGCGCCCCATCAGCGCCACGGCGATGCCGACGAAACCGGCGCCGGAAACGAACTCGAGCGCGACATTGTGCTGGTCGCCCATCGTCGGATTGAGCGCCATCATGCCGGCGAGCGCGCCCGAAATCATCATCGCGATGATGATGATGCGGGTCTCCGAAATGCCGGCATAGCGCGCCGCTTTCGAGCTGTGGCCGTAGGTGCGCATCTCGTAACCGAGCCTAGTGCGCCAGATCAGCACCCAGACCAGAAAGGCCATGGCCAGCGCCAGCAAGAAGCTGATGTTGAACGGCGCCGAACGGATCTTGGCGCCGAACAATTCGATGACCCAGTTGAGCTTCGGCAGTTGCGCGCCGTCGAGGAAGGTGCGTGTCTGCGGCGCCATCGAATTGGCCGGCTTCAAGAATCCGACCAGTGCGTAGACCATGACGCTGGCAGCGATGAAATTGAACATGATGGTGGTGATGACGATGTGCGAACCGCGCTTGGCCTGCAGATAGGCCGGGATCAGCGCCCACAGCGCGCCCATAGCCGCGGCGGCGATGATCGCCAGCGGGAAGGTGAGCCACCAGGGCAGCACGCTGTCGAAGGCCAGGCAGACGATGCCGATGCCGAGACCGGCGATATAACCCTGGCCCTCGCCACCGATGTTGAACAGGCCGCAATGCGCCGCAACCGCCACCGACAGCCCGCTGAAGATGAAAGTGGTGGCGTAGAAAAGCGTAAACGCAATGCCTTGCCCGCGGCCGAAGGCGCCCTCGACCAGGACGGCGGCAGCGCGGAACGGATTTTCGCCAACCAGAAGCACGACGAAGCCGGCGACGACGAAGGCAACGGCGAGATTGATTACCGGGATCAGCCCGTAATCGGCCCAGGCCGGCAGCTTTGCGTAAGGCGTGCTCATTCCGCCGCCTCCTGGCGCTCGACGCCGGCCATCAGCAGGCCGAGCTCGCCTTCGGTCGCCTCCGGTCCGCGCTCGCCGACGATGCGGCCGGCAAACATCACCAGGATGCGGTCGGACAGCGAGCGGATCTCGTCGAGCTCGACCGACACCACCAGCACCGCCTTGCCCTGGTCGCGCATGGCGATGAGCCGCTTATGGATGAATTCGATGGCGCCGACATCGACGCCGCGCGTCGGCTGGCCGACGATCAGCACGCCCGGATCCTGCTCCATCTCCCGGGCCAGCACGATCTTTTGCTGATTGCCGCCGGAGAAATTGGCGGTCTTGAGCCGGCAATCCGCCGGACGGATGTCGTATTTGGTAATCTTGTCCCTGGCGTCGTTGCGGATCGCGTCGATGTCGAGGAACGGCCCCTTCAGATATCGTTCGTCGTCGTGATAGCCGAGGATCGAATTCTCGTTCTCCTCGAAGGCCAGCACCAGCCCGACATGATGACGGTCTTCCGGCACATGGGCGAGACCGCGGTCGCGCAGCTCGCCGGGATCGGCGGCCCCGGTGAGATCGATCGGCTTGCCGTCGAGCATGACGGAGCCCGAGACGGCGCGCCTGATGCCGGAAATCGCCTCGAGCATTTCGGATTGCCCGTTACCGGCGACGCCGGCGATGCCGACGATCTCGCCGGCGCGCACATCGAAGGAGATGTCGTCGACCATGGTGACGCCGCGGGAATCCTTCACTGTCAGGTTCTTGACCGCGAGCTTGACGCCGCCGGCCTCCGCCTCGCCCTTCTCGACCCTGAGCAGCACGCGGCGCCCGACCATCAGCTCGGCCAGCTCCTCGACTGTGGTCTTCCTGGTTTCCCGTGTCGCCACCATCGTGCCCTGGCGCATGACCGAGACCGTGTCGGTGATCGCCATGATCTCGCGCAGCTTGTGGGTGATCAGCACGATCGTTTTACCCTGCTCCTTCAACTGCTTGAGGATGCGGAACAGATGGTCAGCTTCTGCGGGCGTCAGCACGCCCGTCGGCTCGTCGAGGATCAGGATCTCGGCGCCGCGATACAGCGCCTTGAGGATTTCGACACGCTGCTGCAGGCCAACCGGCAACTCCTCGATGATCGCGTCGGGATCGACCTCCAGCCCGTATTCGCGCTCGAGCCGTTCCAGCTCCGACCGCGCCTTGGTGATGCTCCTCTTCAGCAGGGCATCGCTTTCTGCGCCGAGAATGACGTTTTCCAGCACCGTGAAATTGTCGACCAGCATGAAATGCTGATGCACCATGCCGATGCCGAGCGCGATGGCGTCGTTTGGCGTCTTGATCGACGCCGGCTGGCCGCCGACGCGGATCTCGCCGCTGTCGGCCTGGTAGAAGCCATAGAGGATCGACATCAGCGTCGACTTGCCGGCGCCGTTCTCACCGACAATGCCGTGGATGGTGCCGCGCACGATCTCCAGATTGATGTCGCGGTTGGCGCGCACGGCGCCAAAACTCTTGTTGATGCCGATCAACTCGATTGCGGCTTGCGCCATGCAGCCTGTCCCACTCTTATTTTTTATCGCTTGGTCAAAACGCCTAGCATGACGCCCCGTCTGTGCCAATTGGCCGGAGCAGCGTTCACTCTCGACAAATCACCGCCCGCTTGTCAATTTCGAACGTGGCCGCGGCCTTCACAACGCTATCGCATCGGCCTGAAAATCGGGTTGGATTTTCAGCAGCACGACGCGAAGATTGTAAGGCTTAGAGCGTATTTTCGGCGTCCAATTGGACGCATGTCGCTCTAATGTGGCGAATCCCGAAATTCGCATCTCTTGAGAGTTGCGCAGCAAGAAACCGAGGTTTTTCAGATGACCATGCCCTCCGACCGGCTGACGACGCTGGAAATCCGCGCCGCCGAGCAGGAGAAGATCATCGAGGAACTGTCCGGCCAGATCGCCGAGCAGTGGAAGGTGATCGAGCGCATGCAGCGCAAGCTCGATGCGCTGACCGACCGCTTCCTGGCGCTGGAGGAACAGGCCGCACCCGACGTGCCGGTGACCAAGCCGCCGCATTGGTGAGCATACTGAGAAAAGCAAAACCGCCGGGCTTTCACCCGGCGGTTTCGATCAGATCGGCAATCTCACGATCAATAGGGGCAGGCATTGTCCGACATGTAGTCGTGCACCTTGATAGTACCGGCGATGATGTCGGCCTTGGCCTTTTCGACCGCCGCCTTCATCGCGTCGTCGACAAGCGCCTTGTTGTTGTCGTCCAAAGCGTAGTCGACGCCGCCTTCCTTGAGGCCGAGATCGTTGATGCCGCCGGTGAACTTGTCGTTCTTAGCGTCCATGAAGGTGTTGTAGACGGCGACGTCGACGCGCTTGACCATGGAGGTCAGCACCTTGCCGGGCTGCAGGCCGTTCTGGTTGGAATCGACGCCGATGCCGAGCTTGCCGGCGTCGGCTGCCGCCTGAAGCACGCCGACACCGGTTCCGCCTGCCGCCGCGTAGATCACGTCGGCGCCCTGGTCGATCTGCGTCTTGGCGATCTCGCCCCCTTTGGCCGGATCGTTCCAGGCTGCCGGCGTGTCGCCGGTCATGTTCTGGATCACATCGGTCGCGCCGGCCGCTTTGGCGCCGCCGACATAGCCGCAGCCGAATCTGCGGATCAGCGGAATGTCCATGCCGCCGATGAAGCCGACCTTTTTGGTCTTCGAGGCCATCGCAGCCATCACCCCGACGAGATAGGAGCCTTCCTGCTCCTTATAGACGACGGAGCGGACATTGGGCTTGTCGACGACCATGTCGATGATGGCGAACTTGGTCTCGGGAAACTCGACGGCGATCTTCTCCAGCGCATCTGCCCAGGAGAAGCCCGCCATGGCGATGGGATTGCGGCCGTCCTCGGCGAAACGGCGCAGTGCCTGCTCGCGCTGGGTCGCGTTGCTGACCTCGAATTCCACATAGGCGATGCCGGTTTCGGCCTTGAACTTTTCGGCGCCATTGTAGGACGCTTCGTTGAATGACTTGTCGAACTTGCCGCCGAGATCATAGAGAAGTGCTGGCTGAATGTCCGCGGCGAAGGCCGGAAGAACCATCGCAGTTGCGGCCAGTAGGCCGAGAACGATACGTTTCATGTGATCCACACCCTGTCGGTTATTTTTTCCGTTATGCACCGCCTGCCTGCCCGGTTCTCCGGCAGGCAGGCGACATCAGACAGGAGTGTCTTCCTCCCGCTTCGGGCCAATCTGGCACGGCCCGAAACAAAATTCACGCGGAATTTTGACCTTTGGAAAAGCGTGGCGCCGTATCCCGGCGCCACGGATCATCGTCTCGCCAAAGGCCTCAAGCGGAGACGGCAGCCGGGATGGCGCAGGTGACGCCGGTGCCCTGCAGATTGCAATAGCCGTAGGGATTCTTCGCCAGATATTGCTGGTGGTCTTCCTCAGCGAAATAGAACTCCGGTGCCGGAGCAATCTCGGTGGTGATCCTGCCGCGGCCCGCGCCGCGCAACGAGGCCTCATAAGCGTCATGCGATGAGATCGCCGCCTGGTGCTGCGCATCGCCAAACGTGTAGATCGCCGAGCGGTAGGTGGTGCCGACATCGTTGCCCTGGCGCATGCCCTGCGTCGGGTCGTGGCTTTCCCAGAACAGCTTCAGAAGCTGTGCATAGGACACGATCTTCGGGTCGTAAACGACGAGCACGACTTCAGCATGGCCCGTAAGGCCGGTGCAAGTTTCCTGGTAGGTCGGGTTGGGGGTAACGCCACCCGCATAGCCGACGGCCGTGACCCAGACACCATCGACCTGCCAGAACAGGCGTTCGGCGCCCCAGAAGCAGCCCAGCCCGAACATCGCCGTCTCCAGCCCCTCGGGATACGGCCCCTTGAGCGGCCGCTTCGAGACGAAGTGCTTGGATGCCGTCGGGATAGGCTTGGCGCGGCCCGGCAGCGCCTCGGCAGGCTTCGGCAGATTGAGCTTCTTGTTCAGCATGTCGCTGAGAAACATGTGCGGTCTCCCTTTCTCTTTGTTTGGGGCGCTGGAAAGCTATCACGTCTAGGCGAACCGCCCGGTCGGCCGCTCCCGCCTGTAGCCGATCATGTAGAGAATGAAGGCAAGCACCGCGAACACGGCGAAGCCGGGCTGGTTGAGCACCCAAGCGATGGCGCCGTCCCATAGCAGCGGGCCAAGCTTGTCGCGGACGAAGCTTTCGAAGGTGCTTCGCGTATCCGGCGAGACGGCCAGCCAGCTCGTGTTGAGCGGGGTCATGACCAGCGCGGAGGCCGCCACCGAGCGTGTCGCGTCGATCACCGCCATGATGACGGAAACCGAAAGCGCGACCAGTGCCGCGAGACGGAAGACGAAGCGGAACATCCAGACCTTACCTCCCCGGAAGCTTATCAGAAATGCCAGTATCGGCCTGATAAATAGGATCTGCCCGCTTTATCCGCAATCGCGACACGCGAAGTGAACCCACGCCGCCGGTTGCGCCACTGAGGCGCCAGTCGGCAAAGTCACCGCCGCCGATCGCGGCGATCGGCTGCCAAGGCAGCACTGGTGACATGGACAGAGCATCCCTGTCCGACAAAGCGAATAGAGTGCCGTTATGTCTTGGCATTCGGCACCGGATCGACTAGATGAGCCCCGCGCCTGTTGCTTTGACGGCTCGAGGTGCGGGGAAAGGGTGTCCGCTGGTTGACGGCGCCCACGGTGCGGAGTTCCGGACCGAATCCCCGAAGGGAGACGCATCTCCCCAACCCGCGCGGCGAAACCGGCCGCGGTGAAAATGCTAAGACGGAGAGGTGGCCGAGTGGTTGAAGGCGCACGCCTGGAAAGTGTGTTTACGGGAAACCGTAACGCGGGTTCGAATCCCGCTCTCTCCGCCAACCATGCACCACTACTGATCTGGGCCAACGGGCGACTATGGCAGCCCTCCAGCGAGCCACTTTGTCCAGCTTGCGATTGTGATCCCGCAGGCCATGCCAGCACAGTCGGCAATCCAGTCGAATACATCCGGACCGCGCCCTATCAGTTGCGCGCCCTGAACAACTTCAATCGCCAGGCCCGAAAATGCGAGGACAACAATCAGCTTTGCCTTGTGTTTCGTCCAGCCGAGACTTCCCAAGGCCGCCAAAACAGCGAATGCGGCGGCGTGGACGAGCTTGCCATGATGCGTGAAGGGCACTCCCAAATTCTGCAGGAGCCACTCCGGAAAAAGGGCGAGCAGGAGAACGCCGGCCAACGCGACAAGGAAAGCAACCCTTGCCGCGATCGGATATGAACCTGCGCGCAACAATATAGGTCAGCCCTTCATCCGAAGTTTGCAGAGGCGACCGCCAGCACGAAGCGGTCTAGCGCTAAGGCAGATTCTCAATCTCTACCCTCCAACGGACCGGCGCATCGGCCGAACAGATGAAAGACGCGCGCCTCTGGCGGAGCGCGCGGGCATTCCACGACCAACGCATCGGGCCAACGGGATGACGCCTATGCCCGCGAGGGGAGAAGGACTGTGGGAGCATCCGGGAAATCGGAAGATCCAGTACGCAGAAAAAATCAGCCGGCCAAAGCTGGAATAAAATTACGGTGACATAAATCACGTTGACAGTGCACTTTTTGCCATGTTTGCTCGGCTGTCGCAGTGTGTAGATTGAAAGCATGGCTCGACTTGCATTGCCGCGCAGCCGATGTCGGCATCTGGGCGGCCGGCGGGCAGCGAAGCACTTCTGGACCGGATTGCCGAGCACCGGAAAGCCGCGAAATCGGGAAACATGCCGCCGCATACTGGACCGCCCATCGGTGGGGCGCTGATGATCAAGCAAGCCTAACGGCGAATACGTCCGGTTCACGAGCGTCATCGGGAAGCTGAAGGTCTGATACATCAGCCCTATGGCCGGAGGTGACTTTGACACCGGTTGAGCATCTATCTACACCGCCCGCTCACTTGTACGGAATTAACCAATTTTGGTAGCCGGGAACAAACAGTCAGCGACTCGCGTTTCTTGCACGAGGCCGGACTCTCGTTTCCCTCGGTTCGGCTGTGAAGGCCCACTATCTTTTGCACGGACAGCGGGCCCCGAAGGTTCGCAAATGCCGCGACGGCGTTTCACTCGCACCTGCCTCAGCCCTCACGATTTGGCTATTTGTGAACGCGTGTTTGATCAGCTTTGCGCAGATGAAGTCATCGACCCTTTTAGCCGGGATGCCGAAGCCTTAGCGGTGACGATTGTCGCAATCTTTCGAAACGTAACTACCAACGAGCGCGAGCTGCTCGGGGAAGTCAGATCTCGTCAACGCTCAAAGAGCGCAGACAGGCGCACTAGCTCTCGTCACTGAAACCCAGCAGCGACGCTTGGCGTATGTGGGTGTGGTCGCCACGGAGATGCTTGACGCGCAGCTTTACACCAGGCCTGACCCATTGGGTCGCCGGCCGTTTCTTCATGGCCTCCGGCGGCGGCCCGGCATGCTCTCGAACCCGCTTCAACAGCCGCTCCTTCATGTCGCGGCCCAAGGTGATGAAGGCGGTACCGAGATATTTCCCAGTTCCTGGCTGTGCCAAAAGTGCGAAGGCTGCATTGCCAGGCTCGCGCTCGATGCCCAGCAGTTCGAATTCGTCGACCGTGAAGCTCTTGGTCTTCAGCCAGTTCGAGGTCGGGCCGCTGCGGTATTTGCTGTCGGCGCGCTTCGAGACAATCCCCTCAAGCTCGACCTGCTCGACGAGATAAAAGATTGACTTGGCGTCACCAGGCATGGCCTCGCTGAACTGGATCCGGCTGTTCGGCTTGATGATGCCGCCAAGAATTTCGCGGCGCGCCTTGCAGCCGATGTCGCGCAAATCATGGCCATTCAGGTGCAGAATGTCGAATGCGCAGAGGTACATGCCATAGGGATTGTTGTGGACCGCGTTCTGGAGCGCGTTGAAGTCGGGCATACCGGCCTTGTCGGTGACGACCGCCTCGCCGTCGATGATGGCGTTCTTGACCTCAAGCTCCGTCGCCGCTTCCACGATGCCCAGATATTTACGCGTCCAGTCCTTACCGGTTTCGGCATAGACGCGGATATCCTCGGGGCCGTTGATGATGATCTGGGCACGATAGCCGTCGAGCTTGATCTCGTGAATCCAGTTGTCACCCTCGGGCGGCTTGGCCACCAGCTTGGGCTCCATCGGGTGGATGAACTCTAGCCGGCCGGTGCCGGCCACTGCCCGCCTACGCATGGAACCTAGTCTAGGTCACTGGCGTATATTAGCCATAGTGAATATGACGAAATTCTAAAAGGACGTGCGATATGGCAGACGACAAAAGCAAACGCGACTTTCGCGACCGCAACAAGATATCGGCGAACGACGATTATGAGGTGAACTTTTTCGCTCTGCAGAACAACATAACGCCGACGCAGGTGCGCGAGCTGATCCGCAAGCACGGCAACGATCGGGCGACCCTGACCGCCGCCGCGAAAGCATTGCCGGCACAATGATGACCAAACTCTCGGAGGCGCGAGCCTTTTGTGGCTCAGCACATCTCGACGCCGTCTAGCGTGGAACCGCACGTACTTCCCGAGACTGAGCGCGCCGTTTCGGCGGAGAAAACCACGAAGGCAAAGATGAGCATGCTGACAGCGACGATCATGGTGCCGGTGGCGACGATCGGCTCAAGGGCTGGATTTCTATGCAGCATCACGTAAAGAGCCATCACGACCAGGCCAAGATTGTAGACGCCGGGACCATCGCGATCCTGCGGGCGGCTTTTGTCGGGTTCAGAGCGTAGTACCCACCGAATATTGCACTCGTCACCCATCCCAAGAAGGTTGATGTGCGCGTGGCACCGTGATTGCCTGAAATTGCCATCTGCAGGCCGGCTAAGGAAGACGATCGCTGTCTTGAAAAAGATCCGAGATTTTCGGCATGTCATGTCCTCCCCAAGCCGTTGCTGGCGGCCCGGCAGCCTATGGGGGTGACCGGCCAGCCACCGGGCCTAACCGGCTTGCGCCGGCTGACGAAAACATGCGCTCACGCTAATGTAATTGCAACATCGAGATGCCGGTGCGCACAGCGAGGTTCGCGATCTCGACTCCTGTCCCAAAGGGTGGTTGGCGGGTCATCCCGTGAAGAAGATGATCTCCTTCGCAGCGCCGACTCCAGCCAGTGGAATTACGGTGACAGTGCACTGTTTGGCATGTTCGCTCGGCTGTCGCTGTAGATTGACCGTATGGCTCACTTGCATCGCCGCGCCGCCGATTTCGGCATCTGCGCAGCCGACGGGCAGCGAAGCACTTCTGGGCCCGGCAAACCGGACAGCCGTGAAATCGGAAAGACGCGGCAGGCGGGATAGAAATGGTGCCCTGTCACCGTAATTTCCCGTAATTCCCGCCGACTCGGTAGGCCAATATCAATTTAGATCGTCAACGCCAGCCACCCAGCGATCGCTTTTCTCTAAAGTCGGACTAACCGCCTTTCGCTTTCAGGTACGGATTGCCAGCCACTCCTCGGCGGCCAGGACGCCGGCAAGAGCCATGCGAGCAAAACAGGAACCAGGATCACCGCCACAACTGAACCGTGCATTTGCTTCCGTGTGTTGCGCCGCAGTTACAGTTCAGCCACAACCTGTGTGTTATTCAATTTTTGGTGACTTCCTTTCAACACAGGCATCAGACCATGAAGAAAATCGCGTTTGCCACTACGTTCCTGCTCGGTTTCAGCGGTGCGGCCTTGCTTGCGGCTCCGGCCTTCGCGGCCGATGCAGTTGTTTACGAGCCCACGGCACCCGTCGCTGTTGCCTACGACTGGAGCGGCTTTTATGTCGGTGTTCAGGGCGGCTATCTCTGGGGGCAAGCAGAACACAGCTACTCCAACGGTGCGCCAAGTGACGATTCCGATCCCGATGGCTTCATTGGTGGCGTCCATGTCGGGTATAACTGGCAGTCCGGCTCTTTTGTTTACGGTGTCGAGGGCGATTTCGAAGGCGGTGACGTGGAGGGCAGCTTCGAAAATGCTACCGGAGCCACTTCTGTTGGAACCAGCGAATTGAACTGGCAGGGCTCGATCCGCGCAAGGCTCGGCTACGCATACGACAACGCACTTCTCTACGTTACCGGCGGCTGGGCGATCGGCGATTTCGACTTCGGTGGCGGCCCCTTCCCGCTTCCTGTCAGCGGGGGCTATTCGGATACGCTCAACGGCTGGACAATCGGGGCCGGCGGCGAGTGGGCCTTCAACGAACATTGGACCGCGCGACTGGCGTATCGGTATACAGACTTCGGAGAAGCCTCAGGCAACTTGGCTCCGGGATTCCCGGATGTCGATATGCCGGTTGACCTAACCACGCACGCGGTGAGGGTCGGCGTCAGCTACAAGTTCTGATCCTTTGGGGACGCAAGGAAAACCCCGGCCCAGCGGCCGGGGTTTTCGTTTGGGCTCCATTGGCCATCACCGCCTCAACATCCGAACCGCCCTAGACCAATGTAACCGCAACATCGAGATGCCGGTGCGCAGCGAGGTTGACGATCTGGACTCTCATCCCAAAAAAGGTGGTGGGCTGGTTGGCGGACGGTGAAAGGAAGTCGCTTGCGATGTGCAGCATGTCGCGTCCAGCGCGAGACAGAATCGCCGGGAGCGGAAAGCAAATTCGGTTCGCTCCCGCTATTCGAAAAGGACTGCAATGGCGCGATCGCCCGCGCGGAAAACGCTAGCCAAGACGCCGCAGGTGATCGACAAGGGCACGCAGCTTCGGCGCGACGTTACGACGGCTCGGATAGTAGAGGTAGAAGCCGGCAAAGCGCGGGCAATAGCCTTCGAGAACTGCCACCAGCTCGCCTCGATCGATCGACGGGCGAAAGCTCTCCTCCATGCCGAAGGTGATGCCGGCGCCGGCTATGGCGAGCTTTGTCATCAACGCCATGTCGTTGGTCGTGATCTCCGGCGCAACGGCGACGCTGAACTCCTTGCCGTTCTGGGCGAATTCCCAGCGATAGGGCGCGACCTTGGGTGCGCGGCGCCAGCCAATGCAGCGATGGCCCGCAAGCTCGCTCGGATGCGAAGGCGCCCCAAATCGATTGCGATAGGCCGGCGCGCAGACGGCCAGCTGCCGCTCGTCACCGGCGACAGACACCGCGATCATGTCCTGCTCGATCACCTCGCCGAGCCTGACGCCGGCATCGTATCCCTCGGCGACGATGTCGAACTCCTCGTCCGTCACCGTGATGTCGATCTGAACCTCCGGATTCGCTTCGGCAAAGGTCGCCAGGAACGGCCCTGAAAGAAAGCGCTCGGCGATCGACGAGACGGCGAGCCGCAACTGCCCGCGCGGACGCCCGCGCATATCCCCGGTGGTCTCCATTGCGGCGCGCATGTCGGCAATGGCCGGCGCTATCCCGGCGAAGAGGCGTTCGCCAGCCTCGGTCAGGCTGACGCTTCGCGTCGTGCGCTGGACAAGCGCGATACCGAGCGTCTCTTCCAGCCGCTTCATCGTCTGGCTCACCGCCGAGCGGGTAACGCCCGTCCGGTCCGCAGCCGCGCGAAAGCTCTGCTCCTCGGCCACGAGGGCGAACACCGCAAGCGCATTGAGATCCGGCTGCATTGGTTAGATGTGCTTTCCACGCTGTGACCAAATGGTCGTCTTATCGCAACAGTGAAACAGATCCATCTTCGTGGCAACCGCCTGCATGGCGGTTCGCAAGATCAACCAGACGGAGACGAAACATGTCCCTCAACAAAGTCGTGCTCATTACCGGGGCTTCTAGCGGAATTGGCGCCGCCATCGGCCGGGAGCTCGGTGCTGCCGGAGCAAAGGTCATGCTCGGTGCGCGCCGCACCGATCGGCTGGACACACTCGCAGAAGAGATCAGGGCAAACGGCGGGGAGGCAATGACACGCCGCCTGGACGTGACCGACCGCGTCGATGTCGCCGCCTTTGCCGAGACGGCGCGCCAGGCCTGGGGACGCGTCGACGTAATCGTCAATAATGCCGGCGTCATGCCGTTGTCGCTAGTGGCGTCGATGAAGGTCGAGGAATGGGACCGGATGGTCGACGTCAACATCAAAGGCGTGCTCTACGGCATTGCCGCGGTGCTGCCGGAGATGACGGCCCGAGGCTCCGGCCATGTCGTCAACATCGCCTCCATCGGCGCGCTTTCGGTGTCGCCGACAGCCGCGGTCTATTGCGCAACCAAATACGCGGTGCGCGCCATCTCCGATGGCTTGCGGCAGGAGCAGGGCAACATCCGCGTCACGTGCATCCATCCCGGCGTGGTCGAGAGCGAGCTCGCCGACACGATCACCGATCCGGTCGCGGTGGAAGCGATGAAGACCTATCGCGCCATCGCGCTGCAGCCCGACGCGATCGGCCGTGCGGTGCGCTTCGCCATCGAACAGCCGGATGATGTCGACGTAAACGAGATCGTCATCCGGCCGACAGCCAGAAAGTAGGGAGGCAAGAATGGATTTTCGTTTTCACACCTCGTCGCGCGATCGCAGCATCGCAAACGTTCTCCGAGCTGTTCACGGAGCGTCGCGCCGCTCCCGTCGCGCTGAGCCCTGCAAAAAGGCAACTGTCCGCGGTCCGATTGGCCTCTGGTCGGACCACTATTTCGCTGGCGGAAACCGCCATTCGGCGTATCATTCTTTTGGGGGAGGGTTCATGGCGGAGGTGGTCAATGAACATCGTTTCGAGAGTGCCTGTCGTTGACTTGACGGCCCAGGAACTTGTTTCATCTGCGCTTTCAAGATTTCGCGCCGGCGACACCATATCGACCAGAGCCGCAATAGACGCCATCCGCCGGGCAGCCCCGGCTTTTGAGGACAGCGACGACCATCTGGTCGAGCTTGTCGTGATGACCGCAATTGGTAGGACCATGGGGGTCGTGTTCGACCATCGGTCCCGCTAATTGCATGCCGCTCTGCGCCCAATTAGCTTGCGCACTGTCGGAACTAGAGCGGCGACGTAAGCCACTCAGTAACCATAAATTGTGATCGGATGGATCACGCCATTCGTCATCGGAACGAATAGTCCCGCTGCGCCGTTCCTGTCCTTCGAGTCAAGGAGTGGCGGTAATGCGTGATGAACAGTTCGACGTTCCGGTGACGATCGAGAGCGGACGGATCGGCCGCCCCCTCTCTGTGACGAGGACGGTTCAGGCGGCCTCGCTTCTGGTCGACAAATGGCCAGACGAAAAGCGCGGGCCGAAATATCGCGCGGCCTTGAAAGCCATGATGGATGCGATGGAGCAGCGGCGGGCGGTTGGCAGTGCGCGGCGGGCGTTCACGGCCGCCGCCAAGGAAGCCCATGTGTTTGTGCGCGAAGGCCGGCACTAGTGCATGTCGCGCAAAGTGTGCAGGGTTTTTGCGAGAACGACATGCAGAGAAACAAGAGCTTGAAACGCGTCGCATGAATGCGTTCAAACGCGATGCGCTTTAAGGAACCTCACGAAATCTCCGTCGTTATGCTCTAGGTCTAAGCGAGGAGAACTGTCATGCCCGATGACAAAACCAAGACCGACAACCGTGATCGCTCGCAAGTAGCCGGCGACGAAGACTATGAGGTGAGGCATCTCGCCGAGGAAGCCGGCATCACTCCCGAGCAGGCACGCACCTTGATCAAGCGCCACGGCACCGATCGCAAGGTGCTGAACGAAATCGCCAAGAGCATAAAGGCGTTGTGATGGCTGAAAAACGGACCGCTATAGCCGATCGGAAGAAACGCCAACCGGACGACGAGGAAGCCCTGCGCCTGGCCGAGACCACCGACGTTTCGCCCAACCAAGCGAAGGATCTGATGCGCAAGCACGGCAAGAACAGCCCCAAGGTCGAGAAGGAAGCGAAGAACTTCAAGGCCGAAGGCTGAGCCGCCGATTTGGCGGAGCGTCTGCCCTCGCCGTATGCCGTCGCACGCGCCCGGCCATCCGTACGCTTCGCTTATCTGGCGTCGCGGGCCGGCTATCATGAGCAGCTTATCAATTTTCTAACAAATTCGGCCTATTCCCGTTCTAACCATGGGAGCTGGGCTTTTGGCGCAAACAGAGAAAATCGCGGCGCGACGCGCTGTCGCGCTGTCGGTTGTCGTGCCGTGCTATAATGAAATCGGTGGGGTCGCCGAACTTTACCGGCGCGTCACAGCCGTTTGCAGTGAACAAGCGGGGCATTCCTACGAGATCGTGCTGGTCATCGACGGAGCCACCGACGGCACCCGCGAGGCCATATTCGAACTCGCCAAACAGGACAGCCACGTCGTCGGCATAGACCTCGCCCGAAATTACGGCCACCAGATTGCGCTCAGCGCCGGCCTGGAGTTTTGCCGCGGCCAGCGCATTCTCATTCTCGATGCCGACCTCCAGGACCCGCCGGAATTGCTCAAAGCCATGATGGCAAAGATGGATGAGGGGTTCGACGTCGTCTATGGCCAGCGGGTGAAGCGCCAGGGCGAAGGCTGGTTCAAGCGCGCAACCGCCGCATTGTTCTACCGTCTGCTGCGCAAGATGGTGGACGTCGAGATGGCGCTCGATTCCGGGGATTTTCGACTTATGAGCCGCCGCGCGCTTGATCATCTCAATGCGATGCCCGAGCGTTACCGCTTCATTCGCGGCATGGTGAGCTGGATCGGCCTGAAGCAGGTGGCTTTTGCCTATGAGCGGCACCAGCGCTTCGCAGGCACCACGCATTACCCATTGAAGAAGATGGTGCTTCTGGCAATGGATGCGATGACGAGCTTCTCCATCGTGCCCTTGCGGTTCGCCTCGCATCTCGGCTTGATCTTCGGTTTTCTCGGGCTTGCTGCGCTCGGCTACACGCTCTTCTCATGGTTTGCCGGCAGCGTGTTGCCCGGCTGGACCAGCCTGGCGGCAATCGTCCTGATCCTCGGCAGCGTTCAGCTTCTGGTCCTTGGGATTTTCGGGGAATATCTCGGGCGCATGTATATGGAGACCAAGCGGCGGCCGCTTTACCTAATAAACGAGATTGCTGCCCATGATCCTGCCGCCGGGAAACTGCCCGTGCATCGTCTTCAGGAAATGGCCCATGAACTGGCGAAGGGAGCCGCGCGTGCTTCAGGCCGAGTTTGATCAGTTCGCGCTGGAATATCAGCAGCAGCATGCCGCAAGTATCCGGCTGAGCGGCGAAACCCCGGATTTCTTCGCGCAGTATAAGATCGACGACGTCGCCGCAAGGCTGGCTCACTCCAACGTGAAGCCGCGGCGGATACTCGACTTCGGCGCGGGCGTCGGCAATTCGCTGGGGCCCATGCGCGCCGCATTTCCCGACAGCGAAATCACCTTGCTCGATCCCTCCTCGCAGTCGCTCGACATCGCCCGCAAGCGCTTTCCCGGCCAAGCCGATTTCAGGCACTTCGACGGCGAAACGATCCCTTATGACGACGCAAGTTTCGATCTTGCCTTCGCCGCATGCGTGTTCCATCACATCCCTGAAGACCTCCATGTCGGCCTGATCAAGGAGATCGAGAGAGTGCTGACCGGTGGTGGCAGCTTCTTTTTGTTCGAGCACAATCCCTGGAATCCGCTGACGACGCACGCGGTGCGAAACTGTGCTTTCGACGAGAACGCAATTCTGATCAACAGCCGCGATTTGCGCAAGCGAATGGCTGCGGCCGGCTTCTCCAAATCCGATGTCGTCTACCGGATCTTTTTCCCACGCGTGCTCGCAAAATTGCGACCCTTGGAGCGCTTCCTGACCAGGATGCCTGTGGGAGCCCAATATTTCGTGCATGCGGTCAAGCCTGCCGTTTGAGCGGACGCCCTGCCCTCGGATGAACGACAAGCTGAAACCCCAATCGATCTGCCGCAGGGCGGCTTGGAGCTATGATATGAACGGGATTCAGGCGACCGTAGCGACCGTTGCGACCGCGTCGTCGGTCAACGACGCGCAGCGGGCCAGGGCGATGTTCTGCCTGCTCGTCGCACCTGTCGTGGCATTCGCGCTTTCCGCCCACGCCCAAGCCATCCTGCAGGACCCCGACTGTTGGTGGCAGGTCAAGGTGGGGCTCGATCTGCTGGCAAATCGTACGTTCCCGCTTGTCGACAGCTATTCTCATACTTTCGCCGGCCAGCCGTGGATCGCCAAGGAATGGCTTGGACAGGTTCTCCTCGCGCTCGCCTACACGACAGGCGGCTGGAACGGCGTGGCGCTGCTGATCATCTCAACCATCGCCCTGACAGCCGCGCTGCTGTCATGGTGTCTCAGCACCTGGTTGAGACCGACGGCGGCAGTGGGACTGGCCTTGTTTGCGGCGGCCTTGATCTCCCCGATCTTCACCGCGCGTCCACACATCTTCACCTTGCCCATCATCGTGATCTGGACCGCAATGCTTTTCCGCGCAGCGCGCTACGAGCAGAGACCGCCTCTGTGGTTACTTGCCCTGCTTGTCCTGTGGGCCAATCTCCACGCGACCTTTACCATCGGCTTCGTCATTGCGGCTTTCGCCGGCCTCGATGTTCTTGTGCGAACCCGCCTGTCCAACCCCGTACTCCTTGGCAAATGGGTTGCCTTCGGACTGCTTTGCCCGGTGGTCAGCTTAATCAATCCCTACGGCATCAAGGCCATCCTTGCCACTTTCACGGTAGCCTATGGCAATGAAGCGGTTCCCTTGATTATCGAGTGGAAACCGTTCGACGCCTCGGATCAACCGTTCCAGGAAGTGGGTATCCTACTGTTCGTTTTCGCGCTGCTTGTGTCGAGACTTCGCGTCGGCTGGGCGAAGGCGCTGTTCATCGTCTTTGTCTTGCATATCTATCTCACCCATCTGCGCTTCATGTACCTGTTCTTTCTGCTGGTCCCGATCGTGCTTGCGGCCGAGATTGCCGAGCAATATCCCGCGCTTTCCCTGGCGAAATGGGTGTCCGACAGACGCGACGGGCTGGAACGGTTTTTCGCCGAGCGATTTTACCGGATCTGCGGCGTGGCAGGCGTTTTGCTGGTGGGGGCAACCGCAATGCTCACGAGCGCCTATCAGGTCGAGCCGAGCCAGAAGACTTCGGCCAAGGAAGCGCTCGCATTCGTCGAAAATAATCATTTGTCAGGCAATGTCCTGAATTCCTACAACTTCGGCGGTAGCTTGATCTTCCATGGAATCAAAACATTCATCGACGGCCGGACAGATCAGCTCTTTCTCAACGGCTTTATGAAGACAGATGCCGAGACGGGACGCAGCGGTGGAAAACCTGTCCTCGAAGCCCAGCTAAAGAAGCATGCGATAGACTGGGCCTTGCTGACGCCGGACGACAGCCGCATTCCATTCTTCGATGAACTGGGCTGGAAGCGCGCGTATGCCGACGACTATGCCGTGATCTATACGCGCGATCGCTGATTTTCGGCAGCTTCGCGCCGGCGCACGACTTGTCTTTAAACGCCGTGCGCTGAGATCCCGGCGGGAAAATCCCTATAGAATTTTTATTTCTTTCCTCTTCGCCACGTCTCGAACCTTTATGGTGTTTCGAGCCATATTCTACCTGAAACACACATCTCGGTCACTCTGCCGTTGTGGCGGGGTGCTTCCGTATGATTTCGGACCTGCCGTCTGCTGGTGAAGCGAGAATAAAGCGAAAAATAAGGAACACGCGCGATGGACATCATCGTTCTCGGAATAGGATTTTTGCTTTTTACCCTGTTCTTCGCCTTCATCAAAGTCTGCGACAGTCTTTAGGCGGAAGGATCGCAACATGCTTGTCGACTATATCCTCGCTGGCGCCGTGACCTTGTTCCTTCTCGCCTACCTGACATACGCCCTCGTTCGCCCAGAACGTTTCTAACGGCAACTGGCGAAGGCACGGAAAGCTACACCTATGACTTTCAACGGATGGATACAGATCCTCGTCTATTGCGGGATCGTTTTTTTGCTCGTGAAGCCGCTCGGCGGCTACATGTATCGCGTTTTCAGCGGCGACCGCACATTCCTCTCGCCGATTTTGGGTCCTGTCGAGCGACGCCTTTATCGCATCTCGGGAACCAGCGAGCGTGAGGAGCAGCACTGGACCACTTATGCGGCGGCCCTGCTGTTCTTCAACCTGGCCGGTTTCCTGGTGCTCTACGTCCTGCAGCGGCTGCAAGGCAGCCTGCCTTACAATCCGGCCGGGATGACCGCCGTCGAACCCGGGCTCGCCTTCAACACCGCCGCCAGTTTCATGACCAACACCAACTGGCAGAACTACGGCGGCGAAAGCACGATGTCCTATCTCGTGCAGATGGCCGGCCTCACCGTGCAGAACTTCCTGTCCGCGGCGACCGGCATCGCCATCGCAATCGCGCTGATCCGCGGCTTCACCAAGGCCTCCGGCAAATCGATCGGCAATTTCTGGGTGGATATGACCCGGTGCACCCTTTACCTGCTGTTGCCGCTCTGCATCGTGCTGACGCTGGTCTATGTCTATCTTGGCATACCGCAGACGCTCAGCGCCTATCTCGACGCCACAACATTGGAGGGCGCGCGGCAGACGATCGCGGTCGGGCCAGCCGCCTCGCAGGTCGCCATCAAGATGCTCGGCACCAATGGCGGCGGCTTCTTTAACGCCAATGCCGCGCATCCTTTCGAAAATCCCGACGCGATCTCGAACCTGATCCAGATGGTTTCGATCTTCGCGATCGGTGCGGCGCTGACCAACGTCTTCGGCCGCATGAACGGCAACCAGCGCCAGGGTTGGGCGATCTTGACCGCGATGGGCCTCCTGTTCATCGCTGGCGTCGCCGTCTGCTACTGGGCTGAGGCGTCAGGCAATCCGCTGGTTCATGCGCTGGGCATCGACGGCGGCAACATGGAAGGCAAGGAAACGCGCTTCGGCATCGCTTTGTCGGCCCTGTTTGCGGTCATCACCACGGCCGCGTCCTGCGGCGCGGTCAACGCGATGCATGACAGCTTCACCGCGCTTGGCGGCATGATCCCGATCATCAACATGCAGCTCGGCGAGGTCATTGTCGGCGGTGTCGGCGCCGGCCTCTACGGCATCCTGATGTACATCGTGATCGCCGTGTTCGTCGCCGGACTGATGGTCGGACGCACGCCCGAATATCTCGGCAAGAAGATCGAGGCCAAGGAGATCAAGATGGCAATGCTGGCCATTCTCTGCCTGCCGCTGGCGATGCTGATCTTCACCGCCATCGCGGTGGTGCTGCCGACAGGCGTCGCTTCGATGGCCAATGCCGGCCCGCACGGCTTCTCCGAGGTACTCTATGCCTACACCTCGGCTGCCGCCAACAACGGCTCGGCCTTTGGCGGCCTGACCGGCAACACGACCTGGTACAATGTCACGCTCGGAATCGGCATGCTGATGGGCCGCTTCCTGGTCATCATCCCGGCTCTGGCGATCGCCGGTTCGCTGGTCGCCAAGAAAACAGTGCCCGCCTCCGCCGGCACCTTCCCGACCGACGGGCCGCTGTTCGTCGGGCTGCTGGTCGGCGTCATTCTGATCGTCGGCGGCCTCACCTTCTTCCCGGCGCTGGCAGTCGGACCGATCGTCGAGCACCTGGCTGGCATCCACGGGCAGACATTCTGAAATGGCCCCACTTTGGATCAATGTCATGGCCTGGTTCGAAACCATACGCCGCAAGATTCGATATCGAGCCGATCAGAAGGGGGCAACCCCGCCTCCTTTCCCGACCATGTCCACGTTCTTCGGCATTGCGGCCGTCATGATCGTGATCTGGCTGCTGGCCTCGGGGCTGCCGCATCTTCGTTCGGCATACGATCGATCGGCGCCATTCAACAACATCGATACTGGAGCCACTAAATGAGCCAGTCCAAATCCGCTGTTATCATGGATGCCCGCGTCCTGCTGCCTGCCATCGACGGGGCCTTCAGGAAACTGAACCCGCGCACCTTGATGCGCAATCCGGTGATGTTCGTCGTCGCTGTATTCTCGGCGCTCACGTCAGTCCTGTTCGTCAAGGATCTTGTCACTGGTGGCGGCAATCTCGGCTTCTCGCTGCAGATCATCATCTGGCTGTGGTTCACCGTGCTTTTCGCCAACTTCGCCGAAGCGGTCGCCGAAGGCCGAGGCAAGGCGCAGGCCGATTCGCTGCGCAAGGCGCGCACCGAGACCCAGGCCAAGCTGTTGAGCGGCGACGACCGCACCAAGTTCAAGCTGGTGCCCGGCACCAGCTTGAAGGTCGGCGATGTGGTGCTCGTCGAGGCTGGCGACATCATTCCGTCGGATGGCGAGGTGATCGAAGGCGTCGCTTCGGTCAACGAAGCGGCAATCACCGGCGAGTCCGCTCCGGTGATCCGTGAATCCGGCGGCGACCGTTCGGCGGTCACCGGCGGCACGCAGGTTCTGTCTGACTGGATCCGCGTGCGCATCACCGCGGCCTCCGGCCATACGTTCCTCGACCGCATGATCTCGCTGGTCGAAGGCGCCGAGCGCCAGAAGACGCCCAACGAGATCGCGCTTAACATCCTGCTCGTCGGCATGACGCTGATCTTCGTGCTGGCGACGGCGACGATCCCGAGTTTCGCCTCCTATTCGGGCGGCTACATTTCGGTGACCGTCCTGGTCGCCCTGTTCGTCACGTTGATCCCGACGACGATCGGGGCGCTGCTTTCGGCCATCGGCATCGCCGGCATGGATCGCCTGGTGCGGTTCAACGTGCTGGCGATGTCGGGCCGCGCCGTCGAGGCGGCTGGCGACGTCGACACGCTGCTGCTCGACAAGACCGGCACGATCACGCTCGGCAACCGCCAGGCGACGGCATTCCGTCCGGTCAAGGGCGTCAGCGAGCAGGAGCTAGCCGACGCTGCACAGTTGGCCTCGCTTGCCGATGAAACGCCGGAAGGCCGCTCGATCGTCGTGCTGGCGAAGGAGAAATACGCCATCCGTGCCCGCGACATGGCAACACTGCATGCCGCTTTCGTGCCCTTCACCGCGCAAACCCGCATGAGCGGCGTCGACATCGATGGCTCGTCGGTTCGCAAGGGCGCGGTCGATTCGGTGCTCGCCCACGTCAATCAGTCGACCGTCGCCACGCATGGTACGCGCCCCAGCAGCGACACCGTCCGCGACCTTCAGGCGATCGCCGACGACATCGCCAAATCCGGCGGCACGCCGCTGGCGGTCGAGCGCGACGGACGCCTTCTCGGCGTCGTCCATCTCAAGGACATCGTCAAAGGCGGCATCAGGGAACGCTTCGCCGAACTGCGCAAGATGGGGATCCGCACGGTGATGATCACCGGCGACAATCCGATGACGGCGGCGGCGATCGCGGCGGAGGCCGGCGTCGACGATTTCCTTGCCCAGGCGACGCCCGAGGACAAGCTGAAGCTCATCCGCGACGAACAGGCCAAGGGCAAGCTCGTCGCCATGTGCGGCGACGGCACCAATGATGCGCCCGCCCTTGCGCAGGCCGATGTCGGCGTTGCCATGAACACCGGCACGGTCGCCGCACGCGAAGCCGGCAATATGGTCGACCTCGACAGCGATCCGACCAAGCTGATCGAGATCGTAGAAATCGGCAAGGCGCTGCTGATGACGCGCGGATCGCTGACGACCTTTTCCATCGCCAACGACGTCGCCAAGTATTTTGCCATCATCCCGGCCATATTCGCCGTCTTCTACATCGCGCCGGGGCAAACCGCCGGTCCGTTGCAGGCGCTTAACATCATGCATCTCGCAACGCCGCAGAGCGCCATTCTCTCGGCCATCATCTTCAACGCACTGATCATCATCGCGCTGATCCCGCTGTCGCTGAGGGGCGTCAAATATCGCGCGATTGGCGCGGGCGCGCTGCTCAGCCGCAACCTTCTTGTCTACGGCCTCGGCGGCATCATTGTCCCCTTCGTCGGCATCAAGGCGATCGATATGGCCATCACCGCGCTTGGCCTCGCATAAGGAATTAAGTCCATGCTCAAGCAAATCAGACCCGCGATCACCATGATCGTTTTCTTCACCATCCTTACCGGCCTTATCTATCCAATCGGCATGACCGGCATCGCCCAAGCCCTGTTCCCGCGCCAGGCCAACGGCAGCCTGATTGAGAAGGACGGCAAGATCGTCGGCTCCGAACTGATCGGCCAAGCCTTTGCCAGCGAGCGCTATTTCCATGGCCGCCCGTCGGCAGCCGGCGACGGCTACAACGCCGCCGCTTCGAGCGGTTCGAATCTCGGGCCGACCAACCCCAAGCTGATCGACCGCATCAAGGGCGATGCCGACAGGCTGAACGTGGAAAATCCGGACCGGCCGGTGCCGGTGGATCTGGTCACGACTTCAGGCAGCGGCCTCGATCCGCATATCAGCCCCGAAGCCGCCTATTTCCAGGTCGCCAGGGTGGCCAGGGCCAGGAACGTCAATGAAGCCAGGGTCAAGTCCCTTGTCGACAGCCATGTTGAGGACCGCGAGCTCGGCTTCATGGGAGAGCCGGTGGTCAATGTGTTGGCGCTCAATCTGGCGCTGGACGAGGCCACAAAGCAATGAATGGTGAGCCGGGGATCGACACCATCCCCGGCGCCATTCATGATCGATTATGATGCCGGACGACAGCCGCAACGAAACCAGACCCTCACCTGACGCGCTGCTTGACCATGCGGAGCGGGAGGCGCGCGGTCGTCTGCGGATCTTCCTGGGCGCAGCACCCGGTGTCGGCAAGACTTATGAAATGCTGATGTCGGGCCGTGCAAGATTGGCCGACGGGGTGGACGTGGTGATCGGCGTCGTCGAGACGCACGGGCGGAAAGAAACCCAGGTGCTGGTCGACGGCTATGAGGTGCTTCCCCGTCGCCAGGTCGACTACAAGGGGCGCATCCTCGAGGAAATGGATCTCGACGCCATCCTTGCCCGGCGTCCAGCGCTGGTCCTCGTCGACGAGCTCGCCCATACCAACGCGCCGGGCAGCCGCCATCCCAAGCGCTATCTCGACGTTCAGGAAATCCTAACGCACGGTATCGACGTCTACACGACGCTCAACATCCAGCATGTCGAAAGCCTGAACGATGTCGTGGCGCAGATCACGCGCGTCAGAGTGCGCGAGACGGTTCCAGACTCCGTCATCGACCAAGCCGACGACATCGAGATCATCGATCTCACTCCCGACGACCTGATCAAGCGGCTCGAGGAGGGCAAGGTTTATATCCCCAGCACCGCCCAGCGCGCCATCGAGAACTATTTCTCGCCGGGCAATTTGACGGCGCTCAGGGAACTGGCGCTCCGCCGCACCGCCCAGCGCGTCGACGAGCAGTTGCTGACCCACATGCAGGCCCACGCCATACCCGGACCCTGGGCGGCGGGGGAAAGGGTTCTCGTCTGCGTCGATGCGCGTCCGGGCGGGGCGGCCCGTGTCCGCTATGCGCGGAGGTTGGCCGACCGGCTCCGCGCCCCCTGGACGGCGCTTCATGTCGATACCCCTCGTTCAGCCGCGATGTCGGAGGAGGACAAGGATCGGCTGGCGACGCTGCTGCGGCTTGCCGAGCAGCTCGGCGCCGAGGTAACGACCATTCCAGGTCAGAACGTCGCGCAGGACATCGTTCGCCATGCGACCGCGAACAACTTCACCCATATCGTGATCGGCAGGCCGACCCGATCGCGCTGGCGGGAATTGATCGAAGGCTCGCTCACTTATGATCTCATCCGTAATGCCGGCGACATCAGCGTCCATGTCATTTCGGGAAACGAACGCAACGCCGAGGCGACGTCGAGGACCGTCAAGGCGGCGGACGAGCAGTGGCAATTCGAGATCTGGCCCTATCTCAAGGCCACGGCCTATGTTGTTGGCTCGCTCGCCTGCGCCCTCCTTCTCCACCAGTTTCTCGACGTCCGCAATCTGGCGATCATCTTTCTCATCGGGGTCCTGACGTCGGCGGTGACCGGCGGTCTCTGGCCGGCCTTGTATGCCTGCCTCATCAGCGCCATTGCCTTCAACTATTTCTTCCTGGAACCACGCTACACGCTGACGGTCCACGATCCGGAGAGCATCGTTGCGCTGGCTGTCTTCCTGGTTGTTGCGGTCATTGCCAGCAATCTGACGGCGCGTGTGCAGCGGCAGGCGGTCGCCGCCCGATCACGGGCACGCGCCACGGAAGATATCTATCTCTTCTCAAAGAAGCTCGCCGGCGCCGGCACGCTGGACGACGTACTGTGGGCCACAGCCTTCCAGATTGCCTCGATGCTGAAGCTGCGCGTGGTGCTGCTTTTGCCGGAGAATGGTTCGATCACCGTCAAGGCCGGCTATCCGCCTGACGACACGCTGGCCGAGGCAGACATCGCAGCCGCCCGTTGGGCCTGGGAGCACGATCGCGCTGCGGGCCGTGGCGCCGATACGCTTCCCGGGGCAAAACGCCTATATCTTCCGCTGCGGACCGGGCGCACCGCTGTCGGCGTCGTCGGCCTCGACAACGACAAGCAAGGCCCGCTGCTGACTCCCGAACAGAAGCGCCTCCTCGACGCCCTCGCCGATCAGGCGGCAGTCGCCATCGAACGCATCCAGCTTGTTGCCGACGTCGACCGGGCCAAGCTCGAGGCCGAGGCGGACCGCCTGCGCTCGGCGCTGCTGACCTCGATTTCCCATGATCTGAAAACGCCGCTGGCCGCCATCATGGGCGCCGCCGGTACCTTGCGGGAATTTGCGCCGGCGCTTCCCGAAGCGGACCGGGCGGACCTGCTGTCGACCGTGCTCGACGAATCGGAACGGCTGAACCGCTTCATCGCCAATTTGCTCGACATGACCAAGATCGAATCCGGTGCGATGGAGCCGAACTACGCATTCCACTATGTCGGCGATATTGTCGGCACCGCCTTGCATCGAGCCAGAAAAATCATCGGCGAACACAAGACCGAAATGGACATTCCCACGGATTTGCCGATGTTGAGGGTCGATCCCGTCCTGTTCGAGCAGGCGCTGTTCAACCTCCTCGACAATGCCGCTAAATACGCGCCGCCAGCTTCGACGATCCGCCTGCAGGGCTGGGCCGACAATGGTTTCGTCATCGTGCAGATCATGGACGAGGGGCCAGGCATTCCGCCAGCGGACCTGGAGCGCATTTTCGACACGTTCCACCGGGTGCGCAAGGGCGATCAGGTCCGTGCCGGCACCGGGCTCGGGCTCTCGATCTGCCGCGGCTTCATCGAGGCGATGGGCGGCACGATTTCGGCGGCCAACAGGACCGACCGCTCGGGTGCGGTTTTCACCATCAGGATGCCGGTGCCGCCAGACCAACATGTGAACGAACCCGACATGGATGACCTGCCATGACGAACCTGGACGTCAGGATATTGGTCGTCGATGACGAACCGCCGATCCGCAAGCTGCTCCGCGTCGGCCTTGGCAGCCAGGGCTATGCAATCAGCGAGGCGCCGAACGCCAAGGCGGCGATCGAACTCATGGAGACGGAAAGGCCGGACCTGATCCTGCTCGATCTCGGCCTGCCCGGCATGGGCGGCCACGAATTGCTGCGCAAATGGCGGGATGACGGCCTGGATGTTCCCGTGGTCATCCTGTCCAGCCGCACCGACGAGACCGGCATCGTCTCGGCACTTGAGCTCGGCGCCGACGACTATGTCATCAAGCCGTTCGGCATGAACGAGCTTGTCGCGCGCATCCGCGTGGCGCTCCGCCACAAGTTCCAGCAGCAGGGTGAGAAGCCGGTCTTCCACACCGGCGATCTCACGGTCGATCTGGTGAAGCGCATCGTCACGATCGAGGGCAGGGAGATAAAGCTCTCGCCGAAGGAGTACGACATCCTGCGCATCCTCGTGCAGCACGCCGGCAAGGTTCTCACCCACCAGTTTCTTTTGAGGCAGGTCTGGGGCGATTCGACCGACGTGCAGTATCTCAGGGTCTATGTGCGGCAGCTCAGGCAAAAGATCGAGAAAACGCCCGACCAGCCGCGTTACATCACCACCGAAACCGGCGTCGGATATCGTCTGCGCGAAGTGGATTGAATATAATCCTGGTGGACAACGCTCAATTGGCGAGAGTTCCGCGGTCGAGAAAAGCGCGCCGCTGGAGCCGGCCAATGAGATGGGAAAGCTGATCGGCTGGCCTGTATCAAGCGCGACCGCATTAATTCTCAAAAATGGTGGCGGCCTTGAGCAGCGGCGTGATTTTCGCGTTGAATGCCACGGGCACCAGGCAACCGGCGGCCTGTCAAGTGCTGAACTGCAGGATGCCCTCAATTTCTTGTCGCCGATCTCGAGATTTATCCTTGCCCGGCACACATGGGTCGGCCGGCTTGAGTTCCGGTAACTCAACCCGCCAATTCCGCCCCGCGAGGCTTTAGCCATGGCATCACCGGGCAAATGCCCTATATGATTGGAGGCTCCAGTTTGGTGCGGGAATGAATGGATGTCGCCGCTTCGCCCATCGACGATCTTCATGTCGGCAATGCTGGCAACAGCGATGCTGTCGGACGCGGCCGTCTCCGCGCAGATCGTCACTCCCGCCAACCGCAACGCGCTGGTCCTGCAAAACGAATTGCAGATGCTGGAGAACAGGCTGCGGCGGCAGCGATATCAGCAGCAGCAACAGCAGTTCCGTGCCCAGGATCGCGAGTTCGCGCCGCAACGGCCTGATGTTCAGCAGATGAGGCCTACGTGCCAGTTGCGGCGGTCGGGCAGCCGCTTCATCAGCACCTGCCGCTGATAGCCGACGCTTTTCATTTATTTAGCCGGCTTATAGCCTTGAATACCGCTCCACTTGAAGTAGCATCAAAGGCGGTTTTGATTTTCGCAACGTGCCTTTGTGCTTGGGCACTGCCCTGATTGGATCTCGGGAATGGCAGCCACCAAGAAGAAGGTTGTACGCAAGGCGAGGAAGGGCGAGCGGATCCGTCAGGTCGCGGCGATTCCTTTTCGGCTGAGCGAGCATGGCAACGTCGAGGTGATGCTGGTCACCTCGATATCGACAAGGCGCTTTATCGTGCCCAAGGGCTGGCCGATGAAGGGCAAGAGTGGGCGCAAGGCAGCCACCATCGAAGCGCAGGAGGAAGCCGGCGTCCTCGGCAAGACGCTGAAGCAGCCGGCCGGCACCTATTCCTACTGGAAGCGGCTGACAAACCGCTTCGTCCGCGTCGACGTCATCGTCTACCTGCTGGCGGTGACGGAGGAGCTGGCCAATTGGCAGGAAGCCAAAAGGCGGCAGCGAGCATGGCTGACGCCGGCAGACGCAGCAGCGCTTATCGACGAGCCCGATCTTTCAACGCTGCTGAAGAACTTGAAAGTTCCCCAACCAGCGCCCGCTGGCGAACCTGAACCAAGGCCTCATTTGGAGTCGCCATCTCCCTGAGTAAAAGGCCGCACCGGCGTGCCGGTATAGGCCCACAGCCATTCGCGCGGCAGTGGTCCCTTGTTGCGGTCGCTCTGTTGCGACTGTTCCCACGCATGCGCCAATATGCCAACCGAGCGCGAGAGCACGAAAAGGCCGCGTGTCAGCGGCGGCGGAAAGCCGAGCTCGCCATAGATGACGGCAGTGGCGCCGTCGATGTTGAGCGGGATCTTCTTGCCCTTGCGCCGCGTGACATCGGCCTCAACAGCCTCGGCGATGTCGGCGAAACGTCCACTGATGATGCCGCGCGCGGCAAAATCGCGGGTCAGCTCGATGAGGCGCGGCGCCCGCGGATCGACCGGGTGGAAGCGGTGCCCGAGCCCCGGCACATAGGATTTTTCCTCGGCGAAGATACGATCGAGCCGCGCCGCGACGGCATCGGCAAGCGTCACTCCTGCGTCCAGTGCCGCGGCGATGTCGCCGTAGAAGGCAAGGGCCTGCTCGCCAGCGCCGCCATGCACGTCGCCAAGCACATTTATGGCTGAGGCCATGGCGCTGTTGATGCCAACGCCGCAGGTAGCCGCCATGCGTGCAATGGCGATTGACGGCGCCTGCGGCCCGTGGTCGACGGCGGCACCGAGCGCGATGCCGAGCAGCGCCGCCTGCTCCTTACCAGGCAGTTCGCCGCGCAGCATCAGCCAGATCATCGCCGGAAAGCTGACGCGGCCGATCAGGTCCTGGATCTCATAGCCGCGCAGCCGGATCACGCCAGGGCGCATTTCGATGATATCGGTCTGCCACCATTCCTCGCCGCGCTCGCGGCCGGTTTTTTTCCCAACGTTGCTCATGTCCTCGCGTCGCTCATCCCTGCGCCCTTTTCTTGACGCGCGGCGGCAGACCGGCAAACACCTCGTCCATATGCTCGCCCAGCGCCGGCGGCGGCTTGGTCGGCAAGGGTGCCGCACCATCGACCATGAACCCGCCGCGCACGACGGTCAGCGGCCGGTCGATATTCGGCATGCCATCGAAACGGGTGGTCATCTCGCGCTCGATCACTTGCTGCTCGGCCAGCACTTGCGGGATCGTCAGCACCCTGCCCGCCGGCACGCCTGCGCGATTGAGCGTCTCCTCCCAGGCTGCGGCCGAGCTGTTCGCCAGGGCATCCTCGATCAGTGCCTTTAGGGCGATGCGGTTGCGCTTGCGCGTCTCGCGCTCGGCAAAGCGCGGGTCTGACGCCAGCTCCGGCAGCCCGACCAGCCGGCAGAGCGCCACGAACTGCTCCTGTTTGTTGGCGGCGATGTTGAGCAGACCGTCGCCGGTGCGAAATGTCCCGGAAGGTGCAGCCGTCATGTTCTCATTGCCCATCGGCTGCGGCTCGACGTCAGCCGTCAGGTAGTTGGAGACCGGCCACCCCAGCGCAGAGAGCGTGCATTCGAGCATCGACACGTCGAGGAAGGCGCCCTCGCCTGTCGTCTTCTGCTTCACGAGTGCCGCGGCGATGGCGAACGCCCCGACCAGCCCGCCCAGCGTGTCGGCGACCGGATAGCCGACACGCAGCGGCGCGATCTCCGGTGTGCCGGTGATGCTCATGATGCCTGAAAGGCCCTGGATGATCTGGTCGTAGGCAGGATTGTCGCGCATCGGCCCGGTCTGGCCGAAGCCCGAAATCGCGCAATAGATAAGGCTGGGGCGGACCCCTCTCAGCCTCGCAAAGCCAAGCCCCAGCCGGTCCATCACGCCGGGGCGGAAATTCTCGACCAGCGCGTCGGCGGAGGCGACGAGATCGAGAAAGCGTTCGCGATCGGCCTCTTTCTTGAGATCGAGCACCACCGATCGTTTGCCGGCGTTCTGCGCCAGGAACGAAGCGCCCATTCCGGCACTGTTGAGCTCCGGCGAGCCGCCGAGCTGGCGCGCCAGGTCGCCGCCCTGCGGCGCCTCGACCTTGATCACGTCGGCCCCGAGCAGCGCCAGCTGATAGGCGCAGTAGGGGCCAGCCAGAACATTGGTCAGGTCGAGGACGCGGATACCGGACAGCAGATCGGTCATGATGTTCCAGACAGGTCAGGCATCGCCCGGCACTTGTTCCGGTCCTCGCGTGCGCCGGCGTTCGATGAAAGCGTAGATATGCGGCCCAATCAGCCCGATGAACGCCAGCGTCAGCAGCGTCAGCGACAGCGGATGCTTGTAGAACACCGACCAGTCGCCGTTCGAGATGGTCATCGCGCGACGGAACTGGGTTTCGGCGAGCGGCCACAGGATCATGCCGATGATGACCGGCGCCGTCGGGAAATCGAAGCGCCGCATCAGGAATCCGGCCCCGCCGAGCAGATAGAGGATGACGAGGTCGGTCGGCGACTGCGAAATACCGTAGGTGCCGACCGTGGCGAACACCAGGATGCCGGCATAGAGCTGCGGCGCCGGGATTTTCAGCAGCCGCACCCACAACCCGATCAGCGGCAGGTTGAGGATGACGAGGATGACATTGGCGATGAACAGGCTGGCGATCAGCCCCCAGACCAGATTGGCCTGGGTCATGAACAGCATCGGCCCGGGATTGATGCCATAGCTCTGGAAGGCCGACAGCATGATCGCGGCCGTCGCCGAGGTCGGCAAGCCGAGCGTCAGCATCGGCACCAGCACGCCGGCGGCCGATGCGTTGTTGGCGGCCTCCGGGCCGGCAACACCTTCGATGGCGCCGGTCGTGCCGAACTCCTCCTTGTGTGTGGAGAGCTTCTTCTCCATCGCATAGGACAGGAACGTCGGGATTTCGGCGCCGCCGGCCGGCAGAGCGCCGATCGGGAAGCCTACCAGGGCGCCGCGCAGCCAAGCTTTCCACGAGCGCGCCCATTCGGCGGCGGTCATGTAGAGCGATCCCTTTAGCGGCACGATCTCGTCCTTGCCAGCATAGCGGCGCGAGGCCATGTAGAGCGTCTCGCCGACCGCAAAGAGGCCGACGGCGACGACGATCACGTCGACACCGTCGAGCAACTGGCTCATGCCGAAGGTGAAGCGCGGCTGGCCGGTCTGCAGATCGACGCCGATCATGCCGATGACGAAGCCGACGAACAGGCTGGTCAGGCCACGCACCGACGATGAGCCGAGCACCGCCGAAACCGTGATGAAGGCCAGCACCATCAGCGAAAAATATTCGGCCGGGCCGAAAGACAGCGCGAATTTGACAACGACCGGGGCCAGGAATGCGACGCCCAGCGTGCCGAGTGTGCCGGCGACGAAGGAGCCGATCGCCGATGTGGCAAGTGCCGCGCCGCCGCGGCCGGAACGGGCCATCCTGTTGCCTTCCAGCGCAGTGACGATGGTCGCACTTTCGCCCGGCGTGTTGAGCAGGATCGATGTCGTCGAACCACCATACATGGCGCCGTAATAGATACCGGCAAACAGGATGAAGGATGCTTCCGGTGCCACCTGATAGGTGATCGGCAAAAGCAGCGCGATGGTCAGCGCCGGTCCGAGGCCGGGCAGCACGCCGATCGCGGTCCCCAGTGTCGTGCCGAGCAGGCACCACATGAGATTGACCGGCGTAAAAGCGACCGAAAATCCGTGCGCGAGATGGCCAAGCGTTTCCATGGCTTCAGGCCCTCAACATACGGATGATCGAATCGAGTACCGTGTTCAGCTGGTTCTCGATGAAGCCGGCGCCGATGTTGACGCCAAGCGCCCTCGCGAAGCCGAAATAGGCGGCAAGCGCCAGGATCAGCCCGAGCAGCACGTCACGCAGCGGATGTCTGCTGCCGAACCCGTGGCAGATGAGAACGAACATGATCACCGAGGCTGCGGTGAAGCCAAGCGGCTGGATCAGAACAAGGTTCGAGACCAGTCCGACGGCGACGATGCCCATCGCCTTCCAGTCGGTCGGCGTTTCCTTTTCTTCTTCCGGCTGCCAGCCGCCTCGCAGGGCGGCGACGATCAGCAGGAGGGAAAGGATCGTCATGCCGACCATGGTGATATAGGGGAAGACAGTGGGGCCGACCTTCGAGTAGAGCGGCGACACCGGAATCGACAGCGTTTGCCAGGCAACTGCGCCGGCGCAGGCGAGAAGCCCGATGCCGATCAGCAATTCGGGCACGGCAAGGCGCGGCCGCGCCGCCTGCTGGTCGCTGGTGCTCATGATCGTCCTCCCTGGATAGGCCGGTCTCCCACAGCCGATCTTACCGCAGTTTCACTCGCGCTGGATTGCATGTCCATGTGGCTGGCGAACTTCGGAGAGGGGCAGTGCAGACCGCCCCTCTCCGAGCACATCAGGCAAGGCCAAGGTCCTTGAGGATGGCTGCGATCCGGGTGGTGTCCTCGGCGAGAAATTTCGCATAGGCATCGCCGGTGAGCAGGATTTGCGTCCAGTTGCGGTTTTTGCATTCGGTGGCCCAGGCATCGCTTTTGGCCATGGTCTCGACCAGCGTGATCATCGCCGCCTTGTCGGCGTCGGAAACGCCCGGCGGTGCGAAGACGCCGCGCCAGTTGAACAATTCGACATCGATGCCGGCTTCCTTCAGCGTCGGTGCGTCGATGCCTTCCTGGCGCTTGTCCGCGGAAATGGCGAGCAGCCGAAGCGCGCCTGCCTTGACCTGTTCGGAGAACTCGCCGTAGCCGGAAATGCCGGCCGCGACCTGGTTGCCGAGAAGCGCCGACAGCGCCTCGCCGCCGCCGGCGAACGGCACGTAGGAGAGGTTGGCTGCCGGGACACCGGCCGTTTTCGCGATAAGGCCGAACAATATATGGTCCGAGCCGCCGGCCGAACCGCCAGCCACCGGAACCTTGGTCGGATCGGCCTTGAGGGCGGCGACGAAATCCGCTGCGGTCTTGAACGGCGAGGCCGACGGCACCACAAGCGCCTCGAATTCGCCGGTGAGGCGGGCGATCGGCGTGACTTCGGTGAGATTGTTGGCGGATTTGTTGGCGATGATGGCGCCAACCATGACCATGCCGGCAACCATCAGCGAATTGCCCTTGCCGTTCCACTGGCTGATGAATTGCGGCAGGCCGACTGTGCCGCCGGCGCCGCCGACATTGGTGATCTGCGAACCGGAGATCAGCTTCTCACTGCGCAGCACCTGGTCCATCGTGCGCGCCGTTTGGTCCCAGCCGCCGCCGGGTGCTGCCGGCACGAAGATCTGGATCTGCGGTGCGTCCTGCGCGAAAGCGGGCGAGAGATGCAACGCTGCGAAGCCGGCGGCGCCGGCAGCGGCGGTGCTCGTTAAAAATCTGCGTCTGTTCAGCATGGGATTCCTCCAATCACGACACCTCCTCTGGTGCCTGCCAGCAACGTAGCCTGAATTCAGACCCGCTCGACGAAAATTCATGCAGTCTTTGCCCCGTTCTGTCAACCGGAATGGCATTCTACTGGACAGAACTATCTGCATGCGGCACAATTGTTCCGATCGGCCCTTCTGTCCAAAATGGGAACGGAACGACGTGGTCAAGCAGATAACCGTAACACAATCCGAGCCTGCGTCGACCAACGGCGTTGCCGCGCTCGATCGTGCGATTGCCATCCTCGATGCTTTCGCTACTGCCGACCGGTCGCTTAGCCTGGCCGAAATCGCGGCGCGGACCGGCCTCTACAAGAGCACGATCCTGAGGCTGGCCAACTCATTGCTGCGCGGGCAGTTGCTGGAGCGTCTCGACGATGGCCGCTACCGTGTCGGCCCTGCCACCTTCCGGCTGGGCGCCCTATACCAGCGTTCGGTTGTGGCGATCGACATTCTGCTGCCGATCATGCGCGATCTGGCCGAGCGAAGTTGGGAAAGCGTCGCTTTCTATGTCCGTTCGGGCGACGTGCGCACCTGTCTCTACCGCGTCGAGTCCAAGCATCCCATCCGCTACACCATACGGGAAGGCGACGTGCTGCCGTTGCTGGCCGGTTCAGGCGGCCGCGTGCTTGCGGCGTTTTCCGGTCAGCAGGGCGAGCCTTACGAGACGATCCGCAAAACCTACCATTGTTTGTCGGTCGGCGACCGCGACCCCGAGACGGCCGGCGTCTCGGCACCGGTTTTCGGGCCGGGCCCCACCTTGCTCGGGGCATTGACGCTGTCCGGCCCGAGCACGCGCGTCGACGCGGCCTTTCTCCAGCGCATGAAAAACCCGCTGATCGAGGCAGCCGCGCGCGCCACCCGCGCTTTCGGCGAAGACGCCTCGATGCTCGAACAGGCGGCCCGCAAAGCCGGTGCCGAGACGGAAGGCGTAAAAAGCCTCGATTCGGCCTGACAAGAACCACAAGATGACAGGCAGCATCCTCAAGCCTGCCGTTCCAGCAGGATCGTCGTATCGTCGTGATAGGTGGTCCGCAGCACCTCCCTGTAGCCGCATTTTGCCGCGACGTTCAATGACGCGGTGTTTTCCGGATCGATGATGCAGACGGTCCTTGCGCGCCCGAATGCGTCGTCGCCCCAGGCGAGAACCCGTCCGACGACTTAGCTGGCGAGTCCTTTGCCATGTGCGCTCGGGGCCAGTGCCCAACCGGCTTCCGGAACGCCTTCGATCGACGGCACCATGTCGCGCTTCAGATCGTGAAAGCCGGCCTCGCCGATGAAGCGGCCGGATGCCTTGTCCTCGATCGCCCAAAAGCCGTAGCCCAGCAGCGACCACAGGCCGGCATGACGCAGGAAGCGCATCCAGCTTTCCTCCCGAGTGCGCGGCTTGCCGCCGATGAAGCGAGTGACGGCCGGATCGGCCCACATGGCGACATAGGCATCAAAATCATCGAGCTGGTGCGGTCGCAGCACGGTGCGCGGCGTTTCAATGACGGGAGCGACGAGCGCCTGTGGATTGATCATGTGTCATGCCTCGGTTGCGTTTGCCTGTGCTTAGTGCATGTCGCCCAGGAAGCCTGCCCTTGGGCTTGACCGAGGATGCTCGGCGGTTTTGGGAAAAACGATATGCGACAGAGATCCAAATTGCCTGCACCAGACAAGAGCCAAAGCCTGTGCAGATCATCTTCCAGCCCAATGTGAATCCTGCCCAGCGGTGCTACTTCTACCAGCAGCTGATTCAGCGTCCGCTGTGCCGTCCGACGGAGGGAAAAGGGCATGGATACCACCGATCTTCTGCTTGCCATCTTTCATCATCTGCTGGTGTTCTCGCTGGCGGGCATCATCGGCGCCGAATTTGTCCTGATCCGCGGCGATCTGCCCGCCGCGACGCTCCGGCGGCTTGTCGGCATCGATCGCCATTATGGCATCATCGCCATGCTGATCATCGTCGTCGGCATCGGCCGCGTCATCTACGGCCTGAAGGGCTGGGAATTCTACGTCTACAACTGGGTGTTCTGGGCAAAGATGGCGGTCTTCGTCACCGTCGGCCTGTTGTCGATTATCCCGACGGTCCGCTTTGTTTCCTGGAACAGGCAGGCCTCGGCCAGCCCCGGTTTTCAAGTGCCGGCGGCGCAACTTGCATCCGTTCGAACTTATGTCCGCGCCGAAGCTTTCATCTTCCTGCTGATCCCGGTCTTCGCCGCGGCGATGGCGCGCGGCTACGGCTACTGAATTTCGCCTACGGGTTCGAGCGGCGCAATTTCGACCAGCGGCGCCGGAACATTATTCGTCTTCTCCTCGGCCTTGCAGATGTCGGCGATTACACAGAGCGGGCAATCCGGTTTGCGCGCCTTGCAGACATAGCGCCCATGCAGAATCAGCCAGTGATGCGCATGGCGAATATATTCGTGCGGAATGATCCTCAACAGCCCCTGCTCGACCTGCTCCGGCGTTTTGCCGGGCGCCAGTCCCAGCCGATTGCCGATGCGGAAGATATGCGTGTCGACCGCCATCGTGTGCTGGCCGAAGGCCATGTTGAGCACGACATTGGCGGTCTTGCGCCCGACGCCCGGCAGCTTGACCAGCTGGTCGCGGTCGTCAGGCACCTGGCCGCCATGGTCGCGGATCAGCGCTTCCGACAGCGCAATGACGTTCTTGGCCTTGTTGCGCCAAAGCCCGACGGTGCGGATATACTCGCCGACCTTGGCCTCGCCGAGCGCCAGCATCTTTTGCGGCGTGTCGGCGACCTTGAACAGCGCCCGCGTTGCTTTGTTGACGCCGACATCGGTCGCCTGTGCCGAAAGCACGACCGCCACCAGCAGCGTAAAGGCGTTGACATGTTCGAGCTCGCCCTTCGGCTCGGGCCGCTGAACGGAAAAGCGTCGGAAAATCTCGTGCACTTCGGCCGGGCTGTAGGAGGACCGCACCGGCCGGGCACGCGGTTTGGCGTTCGCGCCGTCGCGTCGGCCGGGGGGCGGTTCATTTTTGGGTGTAGAGGAATTTTTGGGCTTGGGGCTCGTCATCCCCTTCCTATAATATCCCGTCATGAGCGACACAAACGCCTCATTTCAGGCCGACGAGCCATTCTTCAAGGCGTTGCTGATACCGCATCGGTCGCTGGGCAAAACCGGCTTTGCCATCCTGATGGGCGCTCTGCTGTTCGGCTCGATGTTGACCGGAGCGTTTTTCCTGTCGCGCGGTGCCTGGCCGGTGTTCGGCTTCCTCGGTTTCGACGTGATTGCCGTCTACATCGCCTTTCGCGCCAATTATCGTGCCGCCCGCGCCCGCGAGGAAGTGTCGGTCTCGCGCACCAGCCTCGACATCCGCAAGACCGCGCCGTCAGGCAAATCGGAAGCGCATCGCTTCAATCCGTTCTGGGCGCGTTTTTCGGTCGCCCGCCACGCCGAGATCGGCATCACCAGGATGGCGGTGGAAGCACAAGGCCAGAATGTGCCGATCGGCGGCTTCCTCAATCCCGACGACCGCGAGAGCTTTGCGTCAGCCTTTTCGCGCGCCTTGGCGACCGCGAAAGCGCGCTGAGCAAACCGCCTCGTCCGCGAAATGGTCTTTCAGCAGCGATTGAGGCAGTCTCCAGTGCCTTGTCAAGACGGTGATTAGCAGCGTCTCCTTCTCCTTGGGGAGATGACCTTTTAGCCAGCCATCATCGGCTCGTTTCCCGAAGCCAATTCCATCTGGGGAAGAGCGGCAAGAAGGCAAGTTTCGGGTGGTGATCGGCGCCGCGAAGGACGATATTCGCGGCCAAGGAGATAGTCCCATGAACGCACAGACAGCTATTCTGAAGAAAGACATCACACCCGAAGGCGGAGACTACGAAGTTGTTCGGCGCGCGATCGAGAAGATCAGCCTTGACTACCGTGACCAGCCGTCGCTCGAAATACTGGCCGAGGAAGTCGGCGAGACGCCGACCGGCCTGCAGAAGCTCTTCACCCGCTGGGCCGGCCTGTCGCCCAAGGCCTTCCTCCAGGCCGTCACGCTTGACCATGCACGCAAACTGCTCGATTCCGGCATGCCGCTGCTCGAGACCTCTTTCGAGGTCGGCATGTCAGGCCCCGGCCGGTTGCACGACCTTTTCGTCACTCACGAGGCGATGTCGCCGGGTGACTACAAGACGCGCGGCGCCGGGCTGACGATCCGATACGGCTACCACATCTCGCCCTTCGGCATTGCCCTGATCATGGTCACCGACCGTGGGCTTGCCGGCCTCGCCTTCAGCGATGCCGGCGGCGAGCGCGCGGCCTTTGCCGACATGTCCGCCCGCTGGCCGAACGCAACCTATGTCGAGGACATGGCCGCGACGGCGCCCTATGCCGCGCGCATCTTCGACCCGGCACTTTGGCGCGCCGACCAGCCGCTGCGCGTCGTCTTGATCGGCACCGACTTTCAGGTCCGCGTCTGGGAGGCTCTGCTGCGCATTCCGATGGGCAAGGCCTGCACCTATTCCTCGATCGCCGCCCGCATCGGCGCACCGAGTGCCAGCCGGGCGGTGGGTGCCGCGGTCGGCGCCAATCCGATGTCCTTCGTGGTGCCGTGCCACCGGGCTCTCGGCAAATCAGGCGCGCTCACCGGCTACCACTGGGGCCTGACCCGCAAACGCGCCATCCTTGGCTGGGAAGCGGGACAGGTTGGTTCTTGATGAAACGGCATAGATTCGGGCCAGCAGCGCGCGGGTTCATCTCGCGCGGTCTGGCAAGCAGCGGCCTTACGGAGTAGCTTCCCGCGCAATTAGAGCGACGTGCGTCCATTCGGAAAGTACGCTCTAACACTTTCTACGCATCGGTCTTTCCAAAAATCGACTCCGATTTTCGGAAAGCACGATGCGTCAGCAGGGAGGCACCACTTGATAATCGTTATAGGCTCGATCAACCTCGATCTAATCGCCAATGTCGACCGCTTGCCCGCACCCGGCGAGACGGTTCGGGGCTCCGGCTTCACCACCGCACCCGGCGGCAAGGGCGCCAACCAGGCGCTGGCCGCGGCGCGCGCCGGCGCCAAAGTGCGCATGGTCGGCGCGGTCGGCAAGGACAACTTCGCCACTGAAGCGCTGGCGCTGCTGCGGGACGGCAAGATCGACCTGTCCGGTGTCGGCGAGACCTTCGCCTCGACCGGCACGGCATTGATCATGGTCGCCGACGACGGCGAGAACGTGATTGCCGTGGTGCCAGGCGCCAATGATTCGGTCGTGACAGGCGACCTTTCCAAGGCTTTCATGAAAAAGGGCGATGTCGTGCTGTTGCAGCAGGAGATCCCGCTTCAGACTGTCGAAGCAGCACTGGACGTCGCACGGGCGGCAGGCACGGTCACCGTGCTCAACACGGCACCATTCCGTGACGAGGCGGCCGCCTTCCTCGGCAAGGCCGACTATGTCGTCGCCAATGAAACCGAATTCGACCTCTATGGCGAGGCGCTGTCGCTGAGCGGCCGTGATCGCCCGGCGCGGATGCGCGATTACGCCGGGAAGACCGGCCGCACAATCGTCGTCACGCTCGGCGGTGACGGCGTTCTGGCTGCCACGCCAGCCGATCTTCTGATGGTTCCGGCGCTGAAGATCACCCCTGTCGACACGGTCGGCGCCGGCGACACGTTTTGCGGCTACTTCGCCGCCGGGCTGTCATCCGGCCTGCCGCTCGATCAGGCGCTCGCCCGTGCCGCAGCCGCTGGTTCGCTGGCTTGCCTGAAACCCGGCGCCCAGCCGGCGATCCCGCTGGCGAAGGAAGTCGACGCGGCGCTACAAAATCCGCCAGCTAGGTGAGAGCCATGCGACCGGCCACAAAACATGCCGTGCCGCCCGCCGGCGATATCTGCCGCCTGTCCGCCGTGGATCTTGCCGACGCAATCAGGCGCCGGCAGTTGTCCGCGCGCGAGGTGGTGGCGGCATTCCTCGATCGAGTCGAAGCAGTGAACCCGCTGGTCAACGCCATCGTCTCGCTGCGCGAGCGCGGCGACATCCTGCGCGAGGCCGACAGGGCGGACAGCCATCTGGCGCGAGGAGGAGATGCCGGATCGCTGTTCGGCCTGCCGATTGCGATAAAAGATCTTGCGCTGACAAAAGGCCTCAGGACCACTTTCGGGTCGCCGATCTTCGCCGATTTCGTTCCGCAGGAGGACGACTTCTTCGTCGAGCGCATCCGCAAGGCCGGCGCCATCATCATCGGCAAGACCAACGTTCCCGAATTCGGCCTTGGCTCCAACACCTACAACACCGTGTTCGGTCCGACGCTCAATGCTTTCGATCCGGCCCTGACCGCCGGCGGCTCGAGCGGCGGCGCGGCTGTCGCCCTCGCCCTCGACATGCTTCCTGTCGCCGATGGCAGCGACTTTGGCGGCTCGCTGCGCAATCCGGCCGCCTACAACAATGTCTATGGCTTTCGTCCGTCGCAGGGGCTGGTCCCGGCCGGCCCCGAGCTTGACGTCTTTCACGCGCAGATGGGCGTCGAAGGGCCGATGGGCCGCAACGTGCGCGACATGGCGCTGCTGCTCGACGAGCAGGCTGGCTACGATCCTCGCGCGCCGCTCTCACATCACAAGCACGGCTCGTTCCTCGAAGGGCTTCGAGCGCCGACGACCGGCGGCCGCATCGCCTGGTTCGGCGATCTTGGCGGCCATCTGCCGGTTGAACCCGGCATTCTACAGCTTTGCGAGGCCGCGCTCGGCCGATTCGCCGACGTATCCTTTCAGACCGAAGCGCTGGTACCGGATTTCGACTTCGAAGCGCTGTGGCAGGCCTTTGTGACGCTGCGCCAGGCGAGCAGCGGTTGTGCGCTCAAGGCGCATTACGACGATCCCCTGAAACGCAGTCTTCTGAAGCCGGAGGCCGTGTGGGAGGTGGAACACGCGCTTCACCTCACGGCGCCGCAGATCCACGCCGCAACGGTGAGGCGCTCGTCCTGGCACAAAACCCTACTATCGCTCTTCGACCGCTTCGACCTCGTCGCATTGCCGACTGCGCAGATCTTCCCCTTCGAGGTCTCCACCCACTGGCCGATGCAAGTGGCCGGGCGTGCCATGGACAGCTATCACCGCTGGATGCAGGTTTCAGCGTTCGCCACGCTGGGCGGCTGCCCTGCGGTCAACGTACCGGCGGGCTTCGATGCCAGAGGCAGGCCGATGGGCATGCAATTGATCGGACGGCCGCGCGGCGACATGGCCGTGCTGAGAGCGGCGGCGGCCTACGAGACGACGCTGCCATGGCAGGCCGGAGCCTAAAATCCAGGTCAGGGCTGTCAGCGACATGTGCTGCCGGCTTGCACCTGCGTTACTGTCATGCATTGATCACGGTCGGCCGCGTCGCAAGCCGCATACTGTCGAGGAAAACCATGTCGCTGGAACTCTACGCTACTTATGTCGTTGCCTGTATCGTCATTGTCCTGGTGCCTGGACCGACGGTCACGCTGATCATCGCCAACAGCATCCGCCATGGCTCCCGCGCCGGCCTCGCCAACGTCGCCGGCACGCAGGCCGGGCTGGCCATCATGATTGCCATTGTCGGCATCGGATTGACTTCGCTGATCGCGGGCATGGGCCATTGGTTCGAATGGGTCAGGCTGATCGGCGCTGCCTATCTGATCTGGATGGGTGTGCAGATGTTCCGCTCCAAGGGCAAGCTGAACGCCGACGGATCGGCGAAGACACCGCGCGGCGGCTTCTTCCTGCAAGGCCTGCTGGTGGCGATCAGCAATCCCAAGACGCTGGTCTTTTTCGGCGCCTTCTTTCCGCAGTTCGTCGCCCCTGAAGGTAACTACGCGTTGCAGATCCTCGTCATGGGTCTCACCGCACTGATCTTCGCCGCCGTGTCGGATTCGACCTTCGCGCTGGCCGCTGGCCGCGCCGGACGCCTGCTCTCGGCCGGCCGCATCAAGCTCATGTCCAGAATCAGCGGCAGTTTCCTGATCGGCGGCGGCCTGTGGCTGGCGTTTTCTAAGGCGAAGTAACGGCGGCCGAGAGCCGGGACGCAACCAGCGATCTCCTGGACAGGAAGGCCGATTGAAAGTCGGCCTTCTGTGCACCACATGAATCGATGGTTGGGGATTCATGCCGGTGCCATGGACTTTTGCGGATGTGAAAAGGCACGCGATCGGCGTGATCCTGATCGTTGCCTTGTTTGCGGCTGTGTTGGCCCTCGATCCGCTCAAGTGGACGAATAACGCCAGCCCGATACGGTCGGTCGACACGATCGACGCAATGGTCAGAAGTGTCCAGTGGGACCGCGTCGGCATCTATCTGGTTTCTATCGAGAATGGTTCGTCTGTTCTTATCAAGGACAAACGTCCGCATCTGATCGGCGCGCGCACAAAGATAGAGCGCGTCACGCGCGACAACGGCTTCGTCTTCTACCGGTTTCCGGAGTGAACCGTATGGCAAGAGCGCGGCTGGCCCTCACCTTGCTAATACTGCGGGAAAATCTCCGGGGCATCGTCATCACCAGCCTTGTGGTCGGTGTCTGCATTCTGGCAATCGGCGCACTGATTGCAAGGCGGAGCAGCCCAATCATCGATGTGGAGTCTACGACTGGCACTGTGGTCAACGTTCTCAATGTTCCTCCGAGCCCCGAAGCGTGGATCGGAAGAGGATTCCGTTATCAGTACGGAATCCGTCTCAACGAAAATGACCTCCTGGTATTCGTATATGGTAACGCAGCAATGCCGCGAGCTATCGGATCAGAAGTTGCGATCGAGCGGCGGTACCGTCGCAATGGCACCGAAACGTACCAATTGCTCGATGAGTGAGTGAGCGGCTCTAAAGCCGCCCCAGCCTTTCCAGCAGCAGCGCGAAAAACGCATCGTGGTCGATGTCGCGCATCACCATGGCGTTGTTCGGTCGCTTGGTCACGCCCCACCAGTCGATCACGGTCATGCCCATGGTGAGCTCCGAGGCGGTTTCCACGGTAACGTTGCAATTGCGGCCCCTGAACAGCTCCGGCTTCAACAGATAGGCGATGACGCAAGGGTCGTGCAGCGGTCCGCCATCGGTGCCGTATTTCTCTTCGTCGAAGCGCTCGAAGAATTCCAGCATCTCCGTCGTAGCCGTGCCGACTCTGGTGCCGAGCTTGCGGAAGGCCTGGGTGCGCTTGGCCGTGGTCAGCGCCTTGTGGGTGACGTCGAGCGGCATCATGACGATTGGGATGCCGGATTTGAACACGACATCGGCGGCATGCGGGTCGACATAAATGTTGAATTCGGCGGTCGGGGTGACATTGCCGCCTTCGAAGAAGCCGCCGCCCATCAGTACGATTTCCTTGATGCGCGGCGCGATCTTCGGCTCGCGGATCAGCGCCAGCGCTATGTTGGTGAGCGGCCCGAGCGCGCAGAGCGTGATCGTGCCGCTCTCTTCCTTCATCAGTGTCTCGACGATGAAATCGACGGCATACTGGTCCTGCAGCTTCATTGTCGGTTCGGGCAATTGCGGTCCATTGAGACCGGTCTCGCCATGCACCTCCTCGGCGGTGACCAGTTCACGCGCCAGCGGGCGGATGGCGCCGGCATAGACTTTGATGTCTGGCCTGCCGGCCAGTTCGCAGATCTTGCGTGCGTTCTTTTCGGTGAGCCTCAGCGGCACGTTGCCGGCGACGGCGGTCATTCCGACGATCTCCAGCTCGGCGCTGCCGAGTGCCAGCAAAATGGCGACGGCATCATCCTGGCCGGGATCCGTGTCGATGATGATCTTGCGGGATTCGGGCATTTCAATTCCTTGTTTGGGGAGTCTTTTTGGGCGGGGCTTTTGACGGCTTGAACTTGACCGCGGGGCGGACCATATCAAGGCCATCGGGAAAAATGCCATCTGGGTTTTTCCACTTTATGTCGCTCTTGAGAGGACAGTGTAACATGAGCCGAATGACGCCTTTTTCTAGCCCGCTGCTCCTGGGTTTCGACGCCATGGAAAAGACCCTGGAACGTCTGGCGAAGTCGGGTGACAGCTACCCTCCCTACAACATCGAGCGCCTCAGCGGTGCCGACGGGAAGGCCGAAAGGCTGCGTATCACACTCGCTGTCGCCGGTTTCGCCGAAAACGATCTCGATGTGACCACGGAGGAGAACCAGTTGGTCGTGCGCGGCCGTCAGAACGATGACACCGAGCGCGAATTTCTTCATCGCGGCATTGCCGCGCGCCAGTTCCAGCGCTGTTTCGTGCTGGCCGACGGCATGCGGGTGATCGCGGCGGAGCTGAAGAACGGCCTTTTGTCGATCGATCTCGATCGGCCCGAGTCCGAACGGATGGTACGGAAAATAAATATATCGGTGAAAGACTGATCCTTACCACTGCATCGGCCGGAAAATCGGAATCGATTTTCCGAAAGCACGATGCAGCAAATTGAAGTGTTAGAGCGTCCTTTGTGTGTCCAATTGGACACACGGCGCTCAAATGGCTCTCATGCGAGGCGGCCTTGAGCGGCGTCCTCGCGCCAAGGAGGCTTGAAATGACCAGAACTGACGAAAACCTCATCATGACCAGCGGCGAATTCGCCCATCTCGGCGAAGGCTCGGTCGCCTATCTCAGGAAAGTGTCGAGCGACGATCTGCGCGGCCGTTTCCCGGGCCTCGGCGAAATCGCGCCCGGCCTGGAACTGTGGGCCCTGTTTGCCGCCAATGGCCAGCCGATCCTGCTTTCAGACGCTCGTGACAGAGCGCTGGCTGGCGCCCTGGAAAACGACCTGACCCCTGTCCCCATCCACTAACAATACGGCGCAGCGATCTGATTGGAATCGGACAGGGCCGCTCACGGCGGCCCTTCAACGGATCTGATCAAAAAAGCTCAGGCTGCATGCGAGGCCTGCGTGTCCGACAAAAGCGCGTGGATCGCTGCGGCGTCGCGGGTGCCCCTTATCTTGGCCACCGTGTCGGCGTCGCGCAGCACCCGCGCGATGCGCGACAGCGCCTTGAGGTGGTCGGCGCCGGCGCCTTCGGGCGCCAAAAGCAGGAACACCAGATCGACCGGCTGGTCGTCCAGCGCCTCGAAATCGACCGGCGTTTCCAGCCGGCCGAAAACCCCGGCGATCCGCTTCACCCCCGCCAGCTTGCCATGCGGAATGGCAATGCCGTTGCCGACACCGGTCGAGCCCAGCCGTTCACGCTGCAGGATGGTGTCGAACACCTCCCGTTCCGGAATGCCGGCAATCGCCGCAGCCCTTTCCGACAGCATTTGCAGCAGTTGCTTCTTGGAGTTCGCCTTCAACGCCGGCAAGATTGCCGGAACGTTGATAAGATCGCTCAGATCCATACTTGAAATCCCTTGTTCGCCTACCGTCGCCAGCCCTCACTCTCGCGTGCGGCTGGTGCCTTATCCCAGTGCGGCCTTGGCCGTCATCCCTGCGCGACCTTGGTCGTAGACGGGTCGATCCAGCCGATATTTCCGTCCGGCCGGCGATAGACGATATTGAGTTGCTCGGTTCCGGCATTGCGGAAGACGAGAACCGGACTGTCTTTGGTGTCGAGCTCGATCACGGCTGACGCCACCGACATGGTCCGCAGCGTCATGGTTGATTCGGCGACGATGGCTGGCGCGAAATTCTCCGGTATTTCCTCGTCGTCGTCGGCAAGCGGCGCCATCACCGTATAGGCGACGTCGGTGGGTTCGCCATTGACATTGCCTGAATTATGCGACTTCAGCCGACGCTTGTAGCGCCGAAGGCGGGTTTCGAGGCGATCCGCCGCCGCCTCGAAAGCGAGCGTCGGGTCCTGGGCTTCACCGGTCGCCTGCAGCGAAGCGCCGGAATCCAGCCGGATCATGCAATCGGCCGTGTAGCGCGACCCCGATTTGACGACTACAATTTGCCCTGAAAAGCCCCGATCGAAATATTTCCCGATCACTTCTCCGACACGGTCGTTGATGCGCGTACGGAACGCATCGCCGATGTCCATGTGTTTTCCTGATATGCGCAGTGTCATCTGAAAACTGACCTTCCTTGCTCAGGCTTCAAACTGTCCCGAGTTTATACCCGTGGTCTGTGCGCACAAGCTTTGCGGCGTCACTTGCGCCGATTTTAAATCCGAACTTTCCGGTTGATCACAAGCCGCCTTCTTTGACCGCCCCGTGGCCAACGTCGTGACGGACCATCCGCATGCGGGCAGTAGCCCGTCCCATGCGGGCGGGCTTCTAGCCACTTCATTGCGGCTTGTCAATGAAGCGCGAAAGCTGTGGAAATTCCGTCGGAGATCAACGTCCGGCGCTGGCCAAAGCGCGTTTTTCACGCCGCCGCTGCACCGACGAGGGAATATTCATGCCCTCCCGATACTTGGCGACCGTGCGCCTGGCGATATCGACGCCACTTTCCCGCAACATATCCACAATCGCGTCGTCGGAAAGCACGTCGGCAGGTTTCTCCTCATCGATCAACTGCTTGATGCGGTCGCGCACCGCTTCAGACGAATGCGCATCGCCGCCACCCGACGAAGCGATCGAGGCGGTGAAGAAATACCGCAGTTCGAACACGCCGCGCGGCGTCAGCATGTATTTGTTGGCGGTGACCCGGCTGACGGTCGATTCGTGCATGCCGATGGCGTCGGCCACCGTGCGCAGGTTGAGCGGCTTCAGGTGACGCACGCCATGGACGAGGAAGGCGTCCTGCTGGCGCACGATTTCTGAGGCAACCTTAAGAATGGTCTTTGCCCGCTGGTCGAGGCTGCGCGTCAGCCAGTTGGCGTTTTGCAGGCATTCCGCCAGGAAATCCTTTTCCGTCTGGTTTTTCGCATGCGGTGAAACCTGGGCGAAATAGATATGGTCGACCAGAACGCGCGGCAGCGTTTCGGGGTTGAGTTCGATCACCCAGCTTCCGTCATTAGCCGCCCGCACTTCGACATCGGCGATGATCGCGTCGCTTGAGCCCGCCGAAAACGCCATGCCCGGGCGCGGATCGAGCGCACGTATCTCGGCCAGCATGTCGAGCAGATCCTCCTCGTCGACCCCACAAATCCGTTTCAGGGTCTGGAAATCGCGCCGCGCCAAGAGTTCGAGATTGGCGATCAAAGCCTTCATCGCCGGATCGAGCCGGTCGCGGACGGCAAGCTGCAGCGACAGGCATTCGGCGAGGTCGCGGGCAAAGATGCCGGCGGGCTCGAATGTCTGGCAGACCGCGAGCGCATTCGCCACCGCCGCTCGGTCGGTGCCGAGACGGGCGGCGATCTCGGCCATGTCGGCGCGCATATAGCCGGCCTCGTCGAGGCCATCGGCCAGTTCGCTGGCGATCAGGCGTGCTGCCGGGTCGGCGAAGGCAAGCGCGACCTGTTCACCGACATGCTGGCGCAGCGTGATGGCGGCGGCCGCCATGTCTCCGACGTCGAAGCCGTCGGAAGAGGACGCGGAACCGTTGCCGGATGCCGACTTCCATTGAGCCGTCAGGTCGGGACCGAGCCGCTCGCTGGTCCCGGGGTCGTCGGGAAATAGGTTTTCAAGCGAAGTATCGAGCTTTTCCGAGATCGCCTCGGCGCTCCACGCCGTTTCCCTCTCGAACCAATCGCCGTCGGTGGCCGTTTCCGGCGCGGCATCGATCTTCTGCGCCTGGTCGCTGACGGGATCGTCCTGCGGCTCTGCGCGCTCGAGCAGAGGATTGCGCTCGATCTCGTCGTCAATGAAGCGTTCCAGCTCGATGTGGGTGAACTGCAGCAGCCGTATCGACTGCATGAGTTGCGGCGTCATCACCAGCGACTGGGATTGTCGTAGCTGTAGTTTTGCCGCCAACGCCATGGTTCGGTTTCAAACGCCCTGTCTACGCATCCGGACTGCCGGAAGGAGTCGGGCATAGAAACTGGCCCGGCTTTTGCTTGTCAAGGCGACGGCGATCAAAACTCGCCTGTCGGTGCTTTATTTGGAAGAGAAATCGGAGAAAAAAGGCTGGTCTCGCGCCAGAAATCGCGTTTCGAGGAGAATTTTCCCGCTTAGAGTGTAAATCCCTCACCGAGATAAAGCCGCCGCACATCCGGGTTTGCGACCACTTCGTCGGCCCGGCCATGGGTCAGCACCTGCCCGGCATGGATGATGTAGGCGCGGTCGATCAGGCCGAGCGTCTCGCGGACATTGTGATCGGTGATGAGCACGCCGATGCCACGCGCCGTCAGATGACGCACGAGTTGCTGGATATCGGCGACGGCGATCGGATCTATGCCAGCGAAAGGCTCGTCGAGCAGCATGTATGCGGGGCGGGTCGCCAGTGCGCGTGCGATTTCAAGGCGCCGCCGCTCGCCGCCGGAAAGCGACAGCGACGGGGCTTTGCGCAGATGGCTGATGTGAAACTCATCGAGCAGTTCGTCGAGACTGTGTTCGCGCTTTTTGCGGTTCTTTTCGACCACTTCGAGCACGGCACGGATGTTTTGCTCGACGCTCAAGCCGCGAAAGATCGACGCTTCCTGCGGAAGGTAGCCGATGCCGAGGCGGGCGCGGCGGTACATCGGCATCGAGGTGACATCGAAGCCGTCGATTTCGATTGTGCCTTCGTCGACCGGCACAAGGCCGGTGACCATGTAGAAGCAGGTCGTCTTGCCGGCGCCGTTGGGACCGAGCAGTCCGACCGCCTCTCCGGCGCGCACGCCGATCGTCACGCCGCTGACAACTTTGCGCCCCTTGTAGCTCTTGGTCAGGCCCTTGGCGATCAAGGTTCCTTTGAACTTTACCTGGTCGACGCTGACCGTGGCCGGTGCCGCAAGTTTGCTGGCGACGCGTCCTGGAAGACGCGCCATCAGCGATGCTACGTCGACCATCAGGGGTTCGCCGCTCCCGACTTCGTCGGCGGCGTGATCGACATCATGACGCGGCCCCCGCAGGCGTCGACCTGAGCCAGGCCGCTCTTCATCTCCACGGTGAGCTTACAGCCGACCAGGACATTGTCACCTTGCGAAAGCACGACCTTGCTGCCTGAAAGCACCAGCACTTCCGTCTTCATGTCGAAGGTGCCGCTGTCGCCGGTGGCGACCTGGTCGTCCGATTTGATATAGACCTTGTTGGCGACCTCCAGGCGGTCGATGTTGGCCGAGCCGGTCATCGCGGCACCTGCGGCCTGCGCATCCTTGGCGTCAGCGTCGGCGTCCTTGACGTAATAGACCGTCATCTTGCCGGCCTTGAGCAAGGTCGGACCCTGGACGACGCTTACATTGCCTGTGAACACGGCGACGCTATCCGCCTGGCGGACCTCGAGCTTATCGCTTTCGATCTGGATGGGCTTGTCGCCGGACAGTTTGAGGCCCGACAGCTGGCTGGTGGCCTTGGACTGCGCCAGAGCCGGCGCCGTCCCCAACCCCAGGACCAAAGCCAACCCAAGGCCCGGCAACGCCGAAGCTGCGGCCACGAGCCGTGTCGAACTACTGAACCGCATTGGATTCTCCGCTCATTGCCTCTGCCGCCTTTAAGCTGGCGGGATCGATGTTGACACGCACTCTGTTCTCGAAAACCACGATCTTGCCGTTGTCTTGGATCGACATCGACTCTGCGGTGATCCGCGACCCGCCGCGGCTGACGTCGACCGGATCGTTCGTCTTCATAGTGCCTTTGCCCATATCGAGAAAGACTGATTTGAACTTTGCCGCCAAGCCATCGGTGGTGGTTATGGTGACATCGCTGGTCAGGCTCATCGTGTTGCCATCGCGATTATACGTGCCGTGCGAGGCATTGATGGCCGCCACATTGTCGGTCGATATCGGCAGCTTGGCGTCGATACCCTCCAAGTTGATGATTCCTTGCTTGGTCACGTCCTGTATGGCGCGCAAAGCCGTCATGGAATAGGGCAGTTTCTGCTTGGTGAACCCGTTGAGCTTGGGATTGGCCATCACCAGCTTGCCATTGGCGAAGGCGCTGCCGTCGGCCTGGACCTGGACTGAGCCAGGCGCCGCGAGATAGGAATAGACCGGGAAGGCGACCGCGATCGCGGTAGCGGCCAGCGGCACCGCCAGCTTCAATATCCGCACGCGGCGCGAATGGCGCTGGGCAATGCCGAAGGCGTCGACCCGCGCCGGGCCTACGTCCGGGGAAGCCAACTCCGTCTCGGTGTTGGTCGGTTCGATCGGTCGCGCTAACATAACTGCTTTCTTTTAAACCCCTGCCGCCAAGCACCCCTATAGGTGGGATACCGGCGCCCTCAAGCAAGCACAAGCGGAGGAAAACCGCAAAAGTGTGACGGTTGCTGTTGCACAAACGAAAATGAAAACCGGCACAACTTGCATGTCATACCAGATACAGGCGGGCAGCGTTAGGGGCCTGTGGATTGGTCTTAACATCTCTTGAAACGCCGGTTCGCGAACGTCGAGACCTGTCTTTGGCGCAAGCTCGTCAGGAATCGGTAGCCGGGCGCGGATCGTTGCTTTAAAACGATCTGCTTCCACCGACTATGAGGCTGACCATGGCACTGAGAGCCGACGACCTGATCGACCGCCGCCGCTTGCGCCGCAAGCTGACATTCTGGCGCGTTGCAGCGCTTGTTGTCGCAGCAGCCGGGCTGATTGCCTTTTCGAGCTGGATTTACGGTGACGACTTCACCGGCACGGCGGTCGACCATATCGCCAAGGTCAAGATCGAGGGCACCATCACCGAAGACGAAGACCTGATCAAACAACTGGAGACCATCCGTCAATCCTCGAGGGTGAAAGCGGTGATCCTGTCGATCGATTCACCGGGCGGCACCACCGTCGGGGGCGAATCGATCTACGAGGCAGTGCGCAAGCTGGCCGCCGAGAAACCGGTGGTGGCCGAGGTCGGCACGCTGGCCGCATCGGCGGGCTATATGATCGCCACCGCGGCCGATCATATTGTCGCGCGCAAATCGTCGATCGTCGGCTCGATAGGCGTGCTGATCCAGTATCCGGACGTCAGCGGCCTTATGGACAAGCTCGGCATCAGGCTCGAGGAAGTGAAATCCTCGCCGCTGAAAGCCTCGCCATCGCCTTTCAAGCCGACCAGTGACGACGAGCGCACGATGGTCCGCAAGCTCATCCTGGACAGCTACGACTGGTTCGTCGGCGTCGTCGCCGAGCGCCGGAACATGACCAAGCCGGAGGCGCTGGCCCTGGCCGACGGGTCGATCTTCACCGGCCGGCAGGCTGTTGCCAACAAATTGATCGACGCGGTCGGCGGCGAGACCGAAGCGATCGATTGGCTCGCGACCAAGGGCGTCGACGCCAAGCTCAAGGTGGTGGAGTGGAAGGACGCGGAAAGCAGCGGCTTCCTGTTCTCGAAAGCGATGGCGCGAACCATCGGCAGTGCGCTCGGCCTGCCCGACTATGGCGGCGAGATCATTCACGAACTTGGTGCCGATCGCTTGTTTCTTGACGGTCTCGTTTCCGTCTGGCACCCTTGAGACGAGTGAAAAAAGCAAATAAAATCATCCTCATAATTTTGACTGCTGTGTTTTCACGGGGAGCCTTCTCATGATCAAATCCGAACTTGTGCAGATCATCGCCACACGCAACCCACACCTTTTTCTGCGCGACGTCGAAAACATCGTCGGCGCGATTTTCGACGAGATCACCGACGCGCTTGCCGAAGGCAACCGGGTCGAGCTGCGCGGTTTCGGTGCTTTCTCGGTGAAAAACCGCCCCGCCCGCACCGGCCGCAACCCGCGCACCGGCGAATCCGTCGAGGTCGAGGAGAAATGGGTGCCGTTCTTCAAGACCGGCAAGGAATTGCGTGAAAGGCTGAACGGCGGCAAATAGGCGCCGCGCGAGCTCGTGCCGGCCTTTTCAGTAGGCCTGCGGTAGAGCCCGCCTTCGACAGGAAATTCCATGTTCAATCGCCTCATGCTCATCGTGGTCTTCGTACCGCTGGCCGTCATTCTGATCGCGCTGGCGGTCGCCAATCGCGATCCGGTTGCCTTCACCCTGGATCCGTTCAACCCCGGCAATCCGGCGCTAACGATGACGCTGCCGCTTTTCATCTTCCTGTTCCTGGCTCTCGCCATCGGCATGATCGTCGGCAGCCTGGCGACTTGGGTCAAGCAGGGCCGCTATCGCAAGCTGGCGCGCCAGCGCGGCGTCGAGGCCGAAAACCTGCGCCAGGCAGTCAGCCGCGCACCGGCTGCGCCACAAGGCCCCGCCTTGCCGAAGCCGACCAGTTGAGCCAACACAGCGCCGCACGTCCTTTGGGACGCGCAAAGGACGCTGTACCATTTTCGGTTATGCGTTAGGCGTATTTCTCTCCATGGAGTTTCCCATGCTGACCATTTCGGCGGCCGAGGTCGATCAAGCGCTGACCTTTCCCGGCCTGGTCGAGACGCTGCGCGCGGCCTTTCGCGATGGCGCGGTACAACCGGTCAGGCATCACCATACGGTCGAACGGCCCGACGGCGCGGCCTCGACGCTGCTCCTGATGCCTGCCTGGACCGACTTCAATGCGGCCGGCACGTCGGCAGGCGGCCATATCGGCGTCAAGATCGTCACGGTGTCGCCCGACAACAACACCGTAGGCAAACCCGCCGTGATGGGGCTTTACCTCCTGCTCGACGGCGCGACCGGCGAGCCTGAAGCCATGATCGATGGCCAGCGGCTGACGCAGTGGCGCACGGCCTGCGCCTCGGCGCTGGCCGCTTCCTATCTGGCCCGCGAGGACGCTGAGCGGCTGCTGGTGGTCGGCGCCGGCGCGCTGTCGCCGTTCCTCGCCAGGGCGCATTCAGCGGTGCGGCCGATCACCGCAATCCGCATCTGGAACCGCACACCGGCCAATGCCGACAAGGTTGCGGCGGAATTGCGCGCCGAGGGCTTTGCGGCCACCGCCGCGAGCGATCTCGACGCCGAAATCGGCCAGGCCGACATCGTTTCGTCGGCGACCATCACGACCACGCCGCTGATCAAGGGCGCGCTGTTGAAGTCGGGCACCCATGTCGATCTGGTCGGCGGCTTCACGCCGGTCATGCGCGAAAGCGACGACGACGCGATTGCGCGTGCTCGCGTCTACGTCGATACCCGGGCAGGCGCCGCCAAGGAGGCGGGCGATATCGTCCAGCCGCTGGCCTCGGGCGTGCTGAAGCCGCAAGCCATCGTCGCCGACCTGCATGAATTGGCACGCGGCCAGAAGAAGGGCCGGCAGAGCCCCAGTGAGATCACGCTGTTCAAATCGGTCGGCGCAGCCCTCGAAGACCTCGCCGCCGGCATTGCGGTGTACAAGGCGCTGAGAAGTAGGGAAGTAGGGAAGTAGGGAAGTAGGGAAGTAGGGAAGTAGGGAAGTAGGGAAGTAGGGAAGTAGGGAAGTAGGGAAGCCATACCAATCGTGCGGCTTCGTGCCAGTCATATTTCCCCTACTCCCCTACTCCCCTACTCCCCTACTCCCTTACTTCTCTGTTCCCGATCGGCGGGAACGTCTCCGGCGTCGCACCGTTGTTCGGGCGTTATGGAGATACGCGGGTTCCTGTTGTTCTGGTCCATCTTGGCCGCCGTCATGGCGGCGCTCAGCCTTGGACCATCCTTCGCCCATGTTCTGGAATCGGCTCCTCGGCTGACGAAGTGGTCACCTTCTCTCTGGCGCGAGACGACTGTCTTCAAGGCCCAGTTCCAGCTGTTTGCCGTCATTGGCGCGCCACTGGACGTGGCCGCGATCGGCTGTCCGGGACTTCTCGCATGGATGCTGCGCAATGACCGTCCGGCGTTCTGGTATGCGTTGGCCGCTGCCGTGCTCTATGCGGTGTCTCTTGCGATGTGGTTTGCTCTCGTCAAGCCGGCGAACGATATTCTGGCCACCTGGGTGCCTGGACCGATCCCGGAAAATTTCGAAGCGATCCGACTGCGCTGGGAAACCGGCCATATGATCGTCGCCGGCTTCAAGGCCGTCGGTTTCGTATCGCTGATTGTCGCCCTGCTTTGGATCAGGCGCGGCTGACCGTTTCGGAAATGTCCAGCGACCGCGTTTGTTGCACCGGTGAATGTGCTGTGGCAGAAGCGGGCCAAGTCGCCCCGGAGATGCTCTTCTTGAAACCTTTTCGCGACAAACGCCGCGACAGCCGCTCGCATCAGCTCGCAAAGGGCGGGGCGGAACAGGCGCCGCGCGCAACCGGCACAGCATCGGGCAACCGCACCGCGCCGCGCGTCCTTTCCCGCCGCGACGGCGCCCTGCCCGCCGAACACCTGCCGCTGATCCTCGAAGTGGCGCCCAACGCCGACTATGCGCTGCTCGACAGCGGCGCCGGTCAAAAGCTCGAGCAGTACGGGCCCTATCGCATCGTCCGGCCCGAAGGCCAGGCGATCTGGCAAAAAGCGTTGCCGGCCGAAAACTGGGACCGCGCCGACGCCATTTTCACCGGCGACACCGACGAGGAAGGCATCGGCCGCTGGCGCTTCCCCAGGACGCCGCTCGGCGAGACCTGGCCGATGAAGCATGACGGCATCGACTATCTCGGCCGCTTCACCTCGTTTCGCCATGTCGGCGTCTTCCCCGAGCAGGCCTCGCACTGGGACCACATGGCCGGGCTGATCGCGGCGGCGAAGCGACCGGTCAAGGTGCTGAATCTGTTCGGCTATACCGGCCTTGCCTCGCTGGTGGCGGCGCGCGCCGGCGCCGAGGTCACCCATGTCGATGCGTCCAAGAAGGCGATCGGCTGGGCTAGGGAGAACCAGGAGATGGCGGGCTTGTTGCAAAAGCCGATCCGCTGGATCATCGACGACGCCATGAAATTCGCCGAGCGCGAGGAGCGCCGCGGCAGCCGCTACGACATCATCCTGTTCGATCCGCCCGCCTATGGCCGTGGCCCCAAGGGCGAGGTCTGGCAATTGTTCGAGGACCTGCCTGATCTGACCGACCTCTGCCGCTCGATCCTGACGCCGAAGCCGCTTGCTGTCGTGCTGACCGCCTATTCGATCCGCGCCTCCTTCTTCGCCATCCATGCCTTAATGCGCGACACTTTCGCAGGCATGGGCGGCACGGTCGAATCCGGTGAACTGATCATCCGCGAGAAATCCGCCGGCCGGGCGCTGTCGACGTCGCTGTTCTCGCGCTGGGTGGCCTGATGAGCGAGCGGCACGCCGGCGCGCCAGGGCAGGTGAAAGAGGTCACCAGCCTCGCCAATCCGTTGATCAAGGACATCAAGGCTCTCGCCCTGAAGAAATTCCGCGACCAGCAGAACGCCTTCATGGCCGAGGGGCTGAAGCTGGTCATCGACGCGCTCGACCTCGGCTGGTCGATCCGGACGCTGGTCTTCGCCAAGGCCGGACGCGGCAACGCGGCAGTCGAAAAGGTCGCGGCGCGCACGGTTGCCGCCGGCGGCACCGTGCTCGAAGTTTCCGAAAAAGTGCTCGTCGCCATCACCCGCCGCGATAACCCGCAAATGGTGGTCGGCGTCTTTTCGCAGAAGTTCCTGCCGCTGAAGGACATCCGCGTTCGAGACGGCGACGTCTGGGTGGCGCTCGACCGCGTGCGCGACCCAGGCAATCTCGGCACCGTCATCCGCACCGTCGATGCCGTTGGCGCCAAGGGCGTCATACTGGTCGGCGAGACCACCGATCCTTTTTCCGTCGAGACCGTGCGCGCCACCATGGGCTCGATCTTCGCCGTGCCGGTCGCCAAGGCGACGCCGGACGCCTTCCTCGCGTGGCGAAAAAGCTTTCCTGGCCTCGTTGCCGGCACACATCTGAAAGGTGCGGTCGACTACCGTTCGGTCGACTTTTCCAAAGGCCCGGTGCTGCTGATGATGGGCAACGAACAGCAGGGCCTGCCTGACAGCCTAGCCGAAAGCTGCGACAGATTGCTGCGGATTCCACAGGCCGGCCGGGCCGATTCGCTCAATCTCGCGGTGGCCACCGGCATCATGCTGTTCGAGATCCGGCGCGGCGCGCTGAAATTTGCCCCGGAGGACGCCAGACCGTGACATCCCAAATGGTGAAATCCCAAACGGCAAAATCGTGGTTACCCTACATCCTGCTGGTCGCCGCCGCGATAGCGCTCGACCAGTGGGTGAAATATCTGGTCGAGACCGGCCTCGCCTTCCAGGAAAAGGTCGATCTTGTGCCGTTCCTGGCATTGTACCGCACCTACAACACCGGCATTGCCTTCTCCATGTTTTCGTCCTTCGGCGACACCGGCCTGGTGGTCATCGCCGCTTTCGTCGTCGCATTCGTGCTCTATCTCGCGGCCCGCACTCCGCCCGGCCACGTGCTTACCCGCATCGGCTTTGCACTGATCGTCGGCGGCGCGCTCGGCAATCTGTTCGACCGCGCTACCTATGGTCACGTGATCGACTACATCCTGTTCCACACCCCGGTATGGTCCTTTGCCATCTTCAACCTCGCTGATGCCTTCATAGCGGTCGGCGCGGTGGTGGTCGTCTTCGACGAACTCATCGGTTGGCGGCGCGAGGCCAAGCCCTCAAGCGATTGACCTGGCCTTCTGCCGCCATACAGTGGCCATTCGAAAAGCCCGAGGAGAAGACATGCCCGAAACCTTCAAAGCCATCCTCGTTTCGCGCGATGCCGAGAAGAAGCAGTCGGTCGCGGTGACCGACCTCTCCGAGGCCGACCTGATGGAAGGCGATGTCACCGTCGCCGTCGAGGCGACGACGGTGAACTACAAGGACGGCCTCGCCATATCAGGCAAGGCGCCGGTGATCCGCCGCTGGCCGCTGGTGCCGGGCATTGATTTCGCCGGCACCGTCATCTCGTCTTCCCATGCCGACTGGCGCAAGGGGGACAAGGTCATATTGAACGGCTGGGGCGTCGGCGAAACGCATTTTGGCGCCTATGCCGGGCGCGCCCGAGTCAAGGGAGACTGGCTGGTGCCGCTGCCTCAGGGCATGAGCTCGCATGATGCCATGGCGATCGGCACCGCAGGCTACACCGCCATGCTTTGCGTCATCGCGCTGGAACGGCACGGCATCGTGCCCGATCGCGGCCCGGTGGTGGTGACGGGCGCGGCCGGCGGCGTCGGCTCGGTCGCGGTCTCGATCCTGTCCAGCCTCGGCTATCATGTCATCGCCTCGACCGGCCGCAGCGCTGAAAGCTCCTACCTGATCGACCTGGGTGCTGCGGAGGTGATTTCGCGCGACGAGCTTGCCCAGCCGGCAAAGCCGCTCGCCAAGGAACGCTGGGCCGGCGGCGTCGACGCGGTCGGCAGTCACACGTTGGCCAACGTCCTTTCGATGACCTCCTATGGCGGCGCCGTCGCCGCCTGCGGCCTGGCAGGCGGCATGGATCTGCCAGCGAGCGTCGCCCCGTTCATCCTGCGCGGCGTTTGCCTGCTCGGCATCGATTCGGTGATGGCGCCAAAGCCGGTCCGCATGGAGGCGTGGCGCCGCATCGGCACGGACCTCGACCTCCAGAAGCTCGCCAGCCTGTCCACGACCATCGGCTTTGACGGCATCATCGACGCCGCGCACAACATCGTCGAGGGCAAGATCCGTGGCCGCGTAGTGGTGGATATGTGAGTTCTGGCGTCTGCCGTTTTGCACGAAAGAAAGGGAAAAAACCGCGCGACCGATAAAATTCGAACGATCCGCCGCAATTTTCCATAATCTCTGTCTGGCAAGGGTTTCCGCATGGTCACGGAATCCGCCATCAGAGAAACGGAGAGCGCCGAAAGCGTCGACGCGATCGGCCCGGAGGCGCCAAGGCGGCAGCATATCGCAGCGCCGCCACTGGCGCCCGAACTGCCCGCCGCCAATCGCGAAGGCCTGCCATTCCTGACGCTCGTCGCCATCGTCGTGCTGGCAGGGCTGTCGCACCTGACCGGCGCGCCGATCTTCATCACCGTTGGCCTTTTGGCGACTGGCATGGCCGGTCTCGCCGTGCATCTGCGTGCCAGGCGCACGGTGCGTCGCACGGTTGCCATCCTTGGCGAGACCGCAGCTCGCAGCCGCGCCGAGGTCGAGACCCTGGCCGACCGCATGTGGGAGATGCAGGAGAGCGAGGAACGCTTTCGCGGGCTGATCGACGCGCTTGGCGATCTCGTCGTCCACCGCGACCGTGACGGCCATATCGTCTATGCCAACAAGGTTTTCGCCGATCTTGTCGGAGCCGACCAGCGCGATCTTGCCGGCAGGACCCTGGCCGAACTCGGCATCGACGTCGGCATCGTTCCCGATGCCGCTTTTTCCGACCACGAATGCCTGAGCTCCACCGACGTCGCCATTAGCACGCCGAGCGGCCCGCGCTGGTTCTCATGGATCGAACTGTCCGTGCGCGACAAGGAGAGCGGCGCCGTCTCGCATCGCGCCATCGCCCGCGACATTACCGCCCGCAAGCACGCCGAATCGTCGCTGATCACCGCCCGTGAGCGAGCCGAATACGCAAGCCAGGCCAAATCGCGCTTCCTCGCCACCGTCAGCCATGAGATCCGCACACCGATGAACGGCATCATGGGCATGGCCAGGCTGCTGGCGGACACCAATCTCTCACCCGAACAACGGACCTATGTGGGCGCCGTCTCGACCTCGGCCAGCGCCTTGCTGGCGCTGATCGAAGATCTGCTCGACTATTCCAAGATCGAGGCCGGCCGCTTCGATCCCGAACCGCAGCCAATGTCGGTGCGCGAGATCGCCGACAACATCGTCGAACTCTTGGCGGCGCGCGCTTTCGCCAAGAATATCGGCCTTGGCTGCCATGTCGAACCCGACGTGCCGCAGATGATCACCGCCGATCCAGGAAGAGTCAGGCAGGTGCTGCTCAACTTGATCGGCAACGCGATCAAGTTCACCGACAGCGGCGGCGTATTGGTGAGCATCGCTCGTGCCTGCACCGAAACCACCGACCGCATATGCTTCACCGTCGCCGATACCGGTCCCGGCCTGCACGAGGACGATATGGAGCGCATCTTCGAGGAATTCGAACAGGCCGATGGCACGTCGACCCGCGCGCATGGCGGCGCCGGGCTCGGTCTTGCCATTTCCAAGCGCCTGGTGATCGCCATGGGCGGCACGATTTCGGTTTCGAGCCGGCTCGGCCAAGGCTCCGAGTTCGTCTTCGATATCCCTGCAATATCGGCCACCGAGCCGCCGCAGACCCGCCAGAATGCGCTGTCAGGGCAGCGCGCGGTGATACTGTCGAAGAACGCCATCGAAGCCGACGGCATCGCCCGCACCATCCGTGCCAATGGCGGCATGGTCGATCTGGCCGCGACCGACGCCCAGGCAGCGTCCTTCGCAGAAGGCTGCGACGTGCTTCTGGTCGATGCGGCCATGGAGGAGGGCGACGGCAGGTTGCTAAGGCGCCTTCGCCAGAGCGGCTTTGCCGACTGCGAGGCGATCACGCTGATCGCGCCGACCGACCGCGGCATGCTGGGCGAGTTCCGCGCCAGCGGCTACGCCACCTTCCTGGCAAGGCCGGTGCGTGGCGAGACGCTGTTGCGCGTGCTTTTGACCAGCAGCGTACCCGCCCTCACCCAGCCACAGCCGGAAAAGCGCGGCGCACCATCCGTCCGCGCCATTGGCAACCGCCAGCAGGGCCTGTCGGTGCTGATCGCCGAGGATAACGACATCAACGCCATGCTTGCCCGCGCCACGCTTCTGAAGGCCGGGCATCGCGTGAAAGTGGTCGGCGACGGCAAGGCCGCCGTCGAGGCCGTCACTGGCACCGGCCACAAGCACCGCTTCGACGTGGTGCTGATGGACCTGCACATGCCTGTCATGGACGGGCTGGACGCCATCGCCGCCATCCGCCGGCATGAGGAGGAAACCGCCGTGGCGCCGGTTCCGATCATGGTGCTGTCGGCGGACAGCCAGGAAAAGACCCGTCACGCAGTGCTTGCCCACGGCGCCAGCGGCTTCGTCACCAAGCCGCTCGACCCCGACGCGCTTGTCCATGCGGTCGAGGGCCAGGTGGCCGCGTGATCCGCCGGCTGTCCTTCCTGGCTCCCCCCGCGTAACATAGCCGGTTGAAGGATTACCCAGCCGACGAAGTATTGCCCGCAGCACCGTATCACGGTACTGTCACAATCCTGTTGCACCTACACCGTATCCCCGTGCCAAGAGGGATGGCTCGAAGGAGAATCACTCGTGCATACAGTTATGCCGGAATGTGACGCTCGGCCGAACGCCAGCGGTGCTTTGCTCACCGGCCGGAACGTCGATGCCGTCACAAAAGGCGAAGCGCTCGGCCGTATCGGCAACCTCGAAGTGCGGCTCGCCCGCAACGAGGCCGAGATCGCCGCCGCGCAGGAAGTGCGCTACCGGGTGTTCTATGACGAGCTTGGCGCCAGGAAGAACCTGTTCCAGGTGCAGGATCGCCGCGACGCCGACCATTTCGATCCGCTTTGTGATCATTTGCTCGTCTTCGACACCTCCCTGTCCGGTCCCGAGCATCGCCGCATTGTTGGCACCTACCGCCTGCTGCGGCAGGAAATCGCGGCAGCGGCCGGCGGCTTCTATTCCGAGGGCGAATTCGAGCTGACCAATCTTATCGCCCGCCACCCCGGCCAGCGTTTCCTCGAGCTCGGCCGCTCCTGCGTCTTGCCGGAATACCGCTCGAAGCGCACCATCGAGGCGCTTTGGCAAGGTATTTGGGCCTATATCAACCATTACGGGATCGGCGTGATGACCGGTTGCGCTTCGTTCCACGGCACTGTGCCGGCGGCACACGCCGAAGCGCTGACCTATCTCGCCCATCACTGCCGGACGAATTCGGCCTGGGACGTGCGTGCGGTCGCCGGGCGCTATTGTTCCATGGATTTGATGCCGATCGAGGCGGTCAATGCCAAGGCCGCGATCGCGGCGATGCCGCCGCTGGTCAAGGGCTATCTGCGCGTCGGCGCGCGCATCGGCGACGGCTGCGTCATCGATCGCGAATTCTCGACGGTCGACGTGTTCGTGGTGATGCCGGTCCAAGAGATCGGCGCCCGCTACGTCAACTATTATGGCGGGGAAGCCCAGCGCTTCGCCGCTTGAGATTCCAGTGAGTAGCGAGTAGCGAGTAGCGGGAGTTCCTCCAATTCGCTGCAGATTGTTATCGCTACCCGCTCTCATTTCATGGAATATCTTCCGGTCGCCGACCAGGCCTGCTCTTGTAGGACGGAAAGGCCCAGCCGAATTTGAGCGCGCCGCCACGCACGCAGAAAGCAGCCATGAAGCCTGCCAGGCCCGAGGCGAGCGGGGGCAGCCCGGCGAAATCGCCGAGCGTATAGAGAGCGGCGCCCGCAAGTGCTGCGGTAACGTAGATCTCCGGTCTCAACAGCACTGAAGGCTCCCCGGTCAACAGATCGCGAAGAATGCCGCCAAGGGTGGCGGTGAGCATGCCGGTAACGATCGAAACCGCCGGCGAGCCGGTGATCGCCAGCCCCTTGGCCGCGCCCATCACCGAAAAGGCGGCAAGGCCGATGGCGTCTAGCCAGAGCAGCAATTTGTAGCGGGATTCGACACGGTGTGCGCTGAAGAAGACCAAGACCGCCACCGCCGCGCAGATCAGCACATAGTCGCAGTTTCCGACCCAGAACACCGGCACGTTGAGGATGACGTCGCGAAACGTGCCGCCACCGATGCCGGCGACGCTGGCCAGGAACAGGTAACCGATAATGTCGAGCTGTTTGCGCGAGGCGGCCAGCGCACCGGTCGCCGCAAAGACGGCGACGCCGGCATAGTCGAGAAGCTCGATTGGGTTCAAGGACATGGTGGAGTAAGGGAGTGGGTGAATAGGGGAGTATGAATAGCATGAAGCCGCACGATTGGTACGGCTCCTCTATCAAGTCCCTTACTACCCTACTCCCTTACCGCCTAATCACGCATCCTTCTCAGCTTGCTCATTCACCGGCCCTGGCTCGACCGGCGCTTCACCAGCTACATGCTTGGGACCGCCCTTGGCAACGCCGACCATGGCCGGCCGCAGCACCCGCTCGCCGATCGAATAGCCTGGCTGCACGACCTGGACCACGGTGTTGGCCGGCACATCCGGATTGGGCACCTCGAACATCGCCTGGTGGAAATTCGGGTCGAATTTCTCGCCTTCCGGCTCGAGCTTCTTCACCCCGTGCCGCTCCAGCGCCGATAGCATGGCGCGTTCGGTGAGCTCGACACCCTCGATCAGCGCCTTGAAGCCGGCATCGCCCGACGCCTTGGCCTCAGCCGGAATCGCATCCAGCGCGCGGCGCAGATTGTCCGACACCGACAGCATGTCACGGGCGAAATTGGCAACGGCGTAGGCACGCGCGTCGTGCACATCGCGGGCGGTACGGCGGCGCAGATTCTCCATCTCGGCCGCGACGCGGAGCGCGCGGTCCTTCAACTCGTCGTTTTCCTTCAGCAGCCGCACAAGCGCCTCGTAGTCGCCGTCGACGCTGCCTTCCGTATGTTCGGTAGCAGCCCCAGTGGTCTCGGCTTCATCGGGCGCGCGTTCGTCTTTTGCCTGGTCGCTCATCGCCATTTCCCGTCATTTCGAATGGTGTGGATTTTGTGCCCGATATCGAGGTTTGTCGGCCAAAAATCAAGTGGCAAGCGATACCGGAGGGGCCGCTGGCGCTTCGACGACGCATCATGAAGACCTTTCGATATTAATTCAAATTTTACTGTAACCGCCGGCTTTGCTTGCCAAGATGCTGCGTTGGGGGAACCATTCGTCTGCTGGAAGAGTTTCGAAGCCGACACAGGATTTTGAGATGATGACCCGCAACGACGGCGACCGTAACAAGAATGGCGCCCGCAACAATGACGAAAGAGGTGAAAGGCTCGCGGCCGGCATCAGGCGCCAGTTCGGCACCGAGGCAACGATGCGCTTTCTGCGTGCGCTGCCGGCGTTCCGGACGGAGAACGACATTCCCGATCGTTTCAGGGAATTGCTCGACCGCCTGGACGGCATCGAGAGCAGCGTAGCCGCCCGTGGCCCCCGGCGGTAGACCAAAACATTCGCCTGTCGTTGCGTGCCGCCGGAAGTATGCCCTCCCACATTGCAGCACCTTACGCGTCGCGCGACAATTACCCGCAGTAACTTGGCGTGATCCCTGCCTTGCGGCGAAGGAATGGTCTGTTTATGCTTCCTGATGAACATGATTTCCCCCGAAGCTGTGGCGAACAGCAAACGTGCCTGGTTGAAGATCCTGGCGCGCTACAAGAAACCTGACAGGCGGCGCAGCGCCGTCGAACTTGCCATCACCCTCATTCCCTTTGCCACGCTGTGGGCACTGTCCTCAGTTGCTTATGCCCATGGTCATTGGTGGGGTCTGATCCTCATACTTCCGGCCGCCGGCTTTCTGGTGCGGATCTTCATGATCCAGCACGATTGCGGCCACGGTTCCTTCTTCGCCAATCGCACCGCCGACGACTGGATCGGCCGCGGCCTGGGCATCCTGACCTTGACGCCCTACGATTGCTGGCGACGTGCCCACGCAACCCATCACGCCAGCGCCGGCAACCTCGATGAGCGCGGCACCGGCGACATCAGGACGCTGACTGTCGCCGAATATCGGCAAATGTCCTGGCGGGGCCGCCTTGCCTATCGTCTCTATCGCCATCCGCTCGTCATGTTCGGCCTCGGCCCCATTTGGCTTTTCATCTTTGAGCAGAGACTGCCGGTCGGCATGATGCGAGGCGGCCTCACGCCCTGGGTGTCATCAATGGCAACCAACGTGGCCATCGCGGTCGCCGCCGCCGCCCTCGTCTGGTTCGTCGGCCTCGAAGCGTTCCTGGTTGTCCACTTACCCATCGTCGTTCTGGCCGGTTCCGCCGGCATCTGGCTGTTTTACGTCCAGCACCAATTCGAGGAAACCGAGTGGGCAAAGGACTCCGAATGGGAGTTTCAGCACGCGGCCCTGCACGGCTCGTCCTATTATGACCTGCCGCCGGTGCTGAACTGGTTCACCGGCAATATCGGCGTGCATCACGTGCACCACCTCTCCGCCAAGGTGCCGTGCTATCGACTGCAGGAGGTCCTGAGGGACTATCCGGAACTGCGCGAAATCGGCCGTGTCACGCTTCTGGAGAGCCTGCGCTGCGTCAAGCTGGCGCTGTGGGATGAGAACCGCAGCAAGCTGGTATCGTTTCGCGAAGCGCGGATGACTGCGTAACGCATGACCCCGAAAATCGAAATCGATTTTCGGAAAGGATCATGCGTGGAATCAAAGTGCTACAGCGTCCTTTGCGCGTCCCAAAAGGACGCGCGGCGCTGTAGAGCCGCCGCACGACAAATGCGGCGGTTCCCAAGCCTTGCTTAAGCCGCCTTGCGTTCGTCGCGCATCAATATCTCGCCGTGGCGGATCTCGGTGCCGAGCACCTTCAGGCATTCGCGCATGAAGGCGGCGAGACCCGGCCAGCCTTTGGCTGATACCAGATTGCCGTCGACATGGGCGCCGGTCGGCGCGACATCGATGTAGGTGCCGCCGGCGAGCGTGACTTCCGGCTCGCAATACTGGAGCGCCGCGACTTCCCTGCCGCGCAGCACGCCGTCGACCGCCATCAGGATCTGCGCGCCATGGCAGATGGTGAAGATCGGCTTGCCGGTTTCATGGAAATGCCGCACCAGCGCCTGCACGCGCTTGTCGATGCGGATATATTCCGGCCCGCGCCCGCCCGCCGCATAGACGGCGTCGTATTCGGCCGGATTCACCTCGGCAAAGGTCTTGTTGAGGATGTAATCGTGACCAAGCTTTTCTGTATAGGTCTGGTGGCCCTCGAAGTCGTGCAGCGACGTCTTCAGTATGTCGCCCGCCTTCTTGTCCGGACACACGACGTGAACCGTGTGGCCGACCGCATGCATGATCTGTTCAAAGACGAAAATCTCGTATTCCTCGCTGAACTCGCCAACGAGCATCAATATCTTCTTACCAGCCATTTCCGGTTCCTCCCTTGGTGGCCATATTTATTTCGGAGCGCGAAATAATGAGCCTATCCTAAGGGCAGGACACCGAAAATAAAAGACTGAATCTGCAAAGTGGTCCGACCAGATGCGGCGAGCTGCCCGGCGCAGGCGATCAGCCGGCGCGCACCCGCCGCCAGGAATATTTAGGGCCTTTGGCCTCCGGCCTCTCGGTCGGCTGATAATACAGCGGCAGACCGCCGGTGCGGCCTTCCTCGAGCCGTTTCAAAAGCACCGGATGCGACACTTCGAACTCGTCGAAGCCGAGGCGCAGCATATGCGGCAGCTGGTCGACCAGAACTTGCCCGGTTGCGCGGACCGTGCCCTCGAAATGGTAGCGGCTGCGCAGCAGTTCTCCCTTTGAGAAGGAACGGCCGTCACTGAAAGCCGGGAAGGCCAACGCCACCAGCGATATCTCGTCGAGCAGGTCGGCGATCTTTTCGAGCTGGTCGCCGGGCTGAAGCAGGACGCCCAGACGTTCCTTCGCCGACCGGCGAACCGCCGGGTCGAGGTTGAGAAACGCCTGCAGCGACAGGATGAAGCGGCCATTGCCGGACAGTGCGTCTGCACTTTCGGCATGGGTCCACTCGTCCTCGCGAAAACCCGTCGGGGTCCAGAGGCGGGTAATAGTCTCTGGCGTTAGTTCGGTCATCAAAAATTCCTAAAGCTCAAGAAGATCCTAAAGCGAGGCGTCGGTCAGCGACTTCTCCAGCCCCGACAAATGGATGCCGCACTCGGTCTTGGCGTGACCGGCCCAGCGGCCGCTGCGCGCGTCCTCGCCCGGCTGCACCGGCTGCGTGCACGGGAAGCAGCCTATCGACAGATAGCCATAGGCGACCAGCGGGTTCTCGCGCAGCTGATGCTTGCGCATGTAGGCGGCCTGGTCCGATGTCGTCCAGTGCGCCAGCGGATTGATGCGGATGCGCGAACCGACCGCCTCGAACACCGGAAGTGCTGCCCGCGTTGTCGCCTGAAAACGCTTGCGGCCGGTGAACCAAGCGCGGAACGGCTCGACGCCGCGCGCCAGTGGCTCGACCTTGCGGACGTCGCAGCAGGCGTCGGTGTCGGTCTCGTTCAGATTGCCGGTCGGATCGATCCGTTCGAGCGCTGCTTCGTCCGGCGTGATCACCCGGATATCGGTCAGTCCGAAATCGGCAACGAGCGCGTCGCGATAGCCGAGCGTCTCCTCGAAATGCTTGCCGGTGTCGAGGAAGATCACCGGCAACGTCCGGTCAATCTTGGCGATCATATGCAGCAGCACCGCCGAATCCGCGCCAAAGGACGAAACTGCGGCGATTTCGCCGCGAAAGAACTCCCGGGCCGACCGCTCGATGATCTCAAGCGGCTTCAGATGACCATAGAGCGCATCGAGCCCCGCCGCTTCGGCGGCGATGCCGGCCTCGACGTCGACGATACGATCAAGCGGCCTTGGCTTCGCCAGCATAGAGCGCCTCCTTGAACGGCGCGGGACCGACACGGCGGTAGGCGTCGATGAATTTTTCGTTTCTGTCGAGCCGGAGGCCGAGATAGGTCTCGACGATCTGCTCGATGGCGTCGGTGATCTCTTCCGAACTGAAGCCGCGGCCGATGATCTCGCCGACCGAGGTGTTCTCGTCGGCCGAGCCGCCGAGTGTGACCTGATAGAGTTCGGCGCCCTTCTTTTCGACCCCGAGGATGCCGATATGGCCGACATGATGATGGCCGCAGGCGTTGATGCAGCCGGAAATCTTCAGCTTCAATTCGCCGATCTCGCGCTGCCGCTCAAGCGAAGCGAAACGAAGCGAGATTTCCTGTGCCACCGGAATGGAACGCGCCGTGGCCAGCGCGCAATAATCGAGGCCGGGGCAGGAGATGATGTCTGATATCAGGTTGGAATTGGCCGTCGCCAGTCCGATGTCGACCAGAGCGTCATAGACCGCCTTGAGGTCTGCGCGCGCAACATGCGGCAGGATCAGGTTCTGCTCGTGGCTGACGCGCAACTCGTCGAAGGCATATTTCTCGGCAAGGTCGGCGACCGCTTCCATCTGGCTGTCGGAGGCATCGCCTGGCGCTTCGCCGATGCCCTTGAGCGAAATGGTCACGGCGGCATAATCAGGATGGCGGTGGGTCACCACGTTCTGATCGAGCCATTCCGAAAAGCTCTTGGAATCGAGGCGGGCAAGCTTGACCACCTCGTCGCCTTCCGGCCGGTCGGCCAGCGCCGGCGGCGCGAAATAGGCATCGATGGCGCGGATGTCGGCTTCCGGCAGCTTCAGATCCGCCTCTTTCAGCTCCTGCCATTCGGCCTCGACCTGACGGGTGATCTCCTCGACGCCGGTCTCGTGGACGAGGATCTTGATGCGCGCCTTGTATTTGTTGTCGCGGCGGCCGTAGAGGTTGTAAACGCGCAGGATCGCCGTGCAGTAGGACAGAAGGTCCGCCTCGGGCAGGAAGTCGCGGATCTTCTTGGCGATCATCGGTGTACGGCCCTGACCGCCGCCGACATAGACGGCAAAACCGAGTTCGCCGGCAGCGTTCTTCTTCAAATGCAGGCCGATGTCATGCGTCTGGATGGCGGCGCGGTCGCGCTCGGCGCCGGTCACCGCGATCTTGAATTTTCTCGGTAGGAACGAGAACTCCGGATGCACCGACGACCATTGGCGCAGGATTTCCGCATAGGGGCGCGGATCGGCGACCTCGTCGGCGGCGGCACCGGCAAAGTGGTCGGCGGTGACGTTGCGGATGCAATTGCCGCTGGTCTGGATGGCGTGCATTTCCACACTCGCCAGATCGGCCAGGATCGCCGGGATGTCCGACAGCGCCGGCCAGTTGAACTGGATGTTCTGGCGCGTCGTGAAATGGCCGTAGCCCTTGTCGTATTTGCGGGCGATGTGGCCGAGCATGCGCAGCTGCTTGCTGTTCAGCGTGCCGTAAGGCACCGCAATGCGCAGCATGTAAGCGTGCAATTGCAGGTAGACGCCGTTCATCAGCCTCAGCGGCCGGAACTGATCCTCGGTGATCTCGCCAGCAAGCCGCCGCGCGACCTGATCGCTGAACTCGGCGACGCGGGCCTGGACGAAATCGTGATCGAACTCATCGTAACGGTACATGTCTGGTCTTTCCGGGCGAGTCCGCCCGTTTCATCAATGTGGTCGTTTACGCCGCCCGGGCGGCTTCCGGGCGGGCCTGCTTGCCCAGGTCGTTGCGGTTGGTCGGGCCGGCGGCGCGGATCTTTTCGCGCAGCCGGACCGGCTCGACCACACCATTGGCGACGGTCACGTCGATCAGATTAACATCGACCACTTCGTTGTTGGCATAGGCCGTGGCGCCGATCGCCTCCAGCCGGTCTTCAGCCGCCTTATCATGGGCCACATCGGCATTGTCGATGATCTCGGCCCAGCCGCCGTTGGCGTACCAGACGGCTTCGCCGTCGGCCAGGCGGTTTGCGGTCAGAACTTTCATCGTTCAGCTCCTTCGGCGGCTGTTTGGGCCGCGCCTTCATGCCTGTGTGCCGCGAGCGGCTCGGAACGTTCAAAGTTGGCGCCGGCGACTGCATCGCCGATGATCGTCATGACCGGGCCGGTAAGGTCGGCGCGGACCTCAAGCGACGGCAGGTCGGCGAGCGTGCCGTGGAAACGGCGGCGGTTGGCAAGGCTGGCATTCTCGACCACGGCGACCGCCGTATCCGGCGACAGGCCCGCCTCGATCAGCCGGCCGGCAACCTCGGCCGCGACTGAGCGGCCCATATAGACGGCGACCGTTGCGCCGGAGATGGCGAGCTTGGCCCAGTCAGGCAGCGAATTTCCCTTGAGGTCATGGCCGGTAGTGAACACCATAGATGACGACACGCCGCGCAGCGTCAGCGGCAACTCGAAATCGGCGGCGGCGGCGAAGGCCGCGGTGACGCCAGGAACCACCTCATAAGCGATGCCGGCATCGCGCAGCGCCGCCATTTCCTCGCCCGCCCGGCCGAACACCAGCGGATCGCCGGATTTCAGCCGCACGACGCGCTTGCCGTCGCGGCCGAGTTCAATCAGCAGCGCGTTGATTTCGGCCTGGCTCTTGGTATGGCAGCCCTTGCGTTTGCCCACCGGCAGACGCTCGGCGTCGCGGCGGCCCATGGCGACGATCGTCTCCGGCACGAGTGCGTCATGGACGATGACATCGGCTTCCATCAGCAGGCGGTGGGCGCGCAACGTCAGCAGGTCTTCGGCGCCGGGACCCGCGCCAACCAGGGCAATGTGGCCCGATGCCGGCGCGTTCGAAAGCAACAGGTCAACGGCGGCATCATGCGCCTGCGAAAGCTGGCCGGCCGCCATGGCGCGGGCCGGCGCGCCGCCGAAAAAGTCGCTCCAGAAGCGCCGACGGGCATTGCCTTTCGGCAGCAATCTCTCAGCGGTGCCGCGTAACGAGGCGGCAAGCGAAGCAAGCGGCCCGAGCGACGGCGACAGCATGCGGTCGATGCGGCTGCGCAGCATCTGGGCAAGCACCGGGCCGGCCCCTTCCGTGCCGATGGCAATGGCGACCGGCGCGCGGTTGACCAGCGCTGGGGTGAAGAAATCGCACAGCTCCGGCCGGTCGACGGCATTGACCGGAATGCCCATCCGGCGCGCATCTTCGGCAACCCGGCGGTCGAGCGCCTCATTGCCGCTGGCGGCAAACGCCATGACCGCGCCTTCGAGATGCGCGGCATCGTAGGCGGCAGCAATGTGGATGGCACCATTCGCGGCGATGAAGGCCAGCAACTCGGCCTCGGCGGCATCGGCTATGATGCGCAGCACGGCGCTCGACTGGCCGATCAGCCGCGCCTTGGCCAGAGCCTCCTCGCCGCCGCCGACGATGGCCACGGCTTCGCCCTCGACCCGCATGAATACGGGAAAGGCGTTGAGCTTGGCGGTGGCCTGCGGCATGGCGAGCGGAATCCTGAATACGCTGGCAGTTCTACGCGCGGGCGCGAAAAAGCAGAAGGAACGCACTCGCGCATCGCTTCGTGTGAAGCAATCGCTTTTCCGCAAGCCCCAAAGGCAGGAGAAAAAAATTCCACAGCCACGAGTGGAGCGGATCCAAGCCGCTGTTGCGAGCCTTGATCTGTGGCGGTTCTAGCGACAAGCGAGGTATATTACAAAACACTTTTTTCTAAATTCTACGAATCTAGTAGACTAAAGCTGCGATGCGCTGAACACCGGAACATTCCTGCGTCGGCGCGCGTTTGCCCTGTGAATCCGAGCCTGGCTGTTCAGCCGCGGCAATGGCTCCAGAGACGGGCCTAGAAACCATGAAAAACAGAAAAAAGGAGCGCTCCGTGAATAACCTCAAGCTGAAACGCGGACTGTGGATCGTAGTGGCCGACGGCGAGAAGGCGCTGTTCCTCGAGAACCGTGGCGACACCCAATATCCCGACCTTCAGGTCGTGCAGGAAATGGAACAGGCAAATCCGGCGACGCGAGAGCAAGGTTCGGACCGCCCCGGCCGCTACAGCGACGGCCCTTCCGTCCACCGCAGCGCAGTCGAGGACACTGACTGGCATCGTCTCGGCAAGGAGCGTTTCGCCGACGAAATTGCCGAGCGGCTGTACAAGCTCGCGCATCGCGGCGCCTTCAAGGAGATGGTGCTGATCGCACCGCCGCAGGTGCTGGGCGACATGCGTCGAAAACTGCACAAGGAAGTCGCCGAGAAAATCACAGTGGAAATTTCGAAGACGCTGACCAACCACACCATCGTCGACATCGAAAACCTGTTGCAGGCGGCCTGATCGCGGGCATCGGGCGCGCAGGCCCCTTCCTTTTTGCAGCAATCCCCTTCTTTTTTCGAGCAACCATTGCCAGCCCGAGGCGGCTCGCCTTCTGTCTTCCCTGTCGTCGATTTCATGGCATTTGCGGGTTGCCTCGACCATCCGAGCCGCCATATTGCAAAGGCGGCTGCTTCCGGCGGTGCATATCCGGCATCGTGATCTTGAAAGGCGCTCCATAGACCATGCCGCATGACACGCCCCTTATCGCCACCATTGTCGCCGGTTTGGGGCTGGCTTTCGTCTTCGGCGCACTTGCCAATCGCTTCCGCATCCCGCCGCTGGTCGGCTACCTCATCGCCGGCGTGCTGGTCGGGCCTAACACGCCGGGCTTCGTCGCCGATGCCGGCCTCGCCAATGAACTGGCCGAAATCGGCGTGATCCTGTTGATGTTCGGCGTCGGCCTGCATTTCTCGCTGAAGGATTTGTTGTCGGTCCGCGCCATCGCCGTGCCCGGCGCCATAGTGCAGATCGGCTTCGCGACAGCGCTCGGCGCCGCTCTTGCCTGGATGCTCGGCTGGTCGATGGGCGCGGGGCTGGTCTTCGGGCTGGCGCTTTCCGTCGCCTCGACCGTGGTGCTGTTGCGTGCCTTGCAGGAGCGGCGGCTGATCGAGACGGAGCGCGGCCGCATCGCCGTCGGCTGGCTGATCGTCGAGGATCTGGCCATGGTGCTGGCGCTGGTGCTTTTGCCGGCGTTGGCTGGCGTGCTGGGCGGCCAGCAGCAAGGGGAGACCCATAGCAGCCTGCTGTCGCTGCCGGCCAGCTACGGCATCTGGAGTGTCGTCGGCATCACGCTGGCCAAGGTCGCCGCCTTTGTCGTCGTCATGCTGGTGGTGGGCCGCCGTGTCATCCCCTGGATCCTGCACTACGTCGCCCATACCGGTTCGCGTGAATTGTTCCGGCTGGCGGTGCTGGCCATCGCGCTCGGCGTCGCCTTCGGCGCCGCCAAGCTATTCGGCGTCTCGCTGGCGCTGGGCGCTTTCTTCGCCGGCATGATCATGAGCGAATCCGCGCTCAGCCATCGAGCGGCCGAGGAATCGCTGCCGCTGCGCGACGCCTTTTCCGTGCTGTTCTTCGTTTCGGTTGGCATGCTGTTCGACCCGTTCAGCCTGATCAGCAATGGCTGGCCGATCCTGGCGACACTGGCCATCATCGTCATCGGCAAATCGCTGGCGGCCTTCGCTATCGTCGTCGCCTTCCGCTATCCGATCGCGACCGCGTTGATGATTTCGGCAAGCCTTGCCCAGATCGGCGAATTCTCGTTCATTCTGGCCGAGCTCGGCGTCGGGCTGAAGCTGCTGCCCGAACAAGGACGCGACCTCATCCTCGCCGGTGCTATCCTGTCGATCGTCCTCAACCCGCTGATGTTCCTTGCCGTCGACTCGATGAAACCCTGGCTGGAAAGGCGCGCCGGCAAGACGGCTTCGCTCGACGAGGCAAAGCCGATCGGCCCCGCGACGGAGCCAGGCCAGCTGGCTTCGGTTGAGGCACCCGTGAAAGAGGACGGCCCGCCGCCCAGGACAGCGCTTACCGGCCATTCCATCCTGGTCGGCTATGGCCGCGTCGGCAGTCTCGTCGGCGCGTCATTGAAGAAGGCCGCCCTGCCCTTCCTCGTCATCGAGGATGCCGACAAGACGCTGGCGAAGCTCAGGGACGACGGCATCGAAACCGTGTCCGGCAACGCCGCGAATAGCGAGGTGTTCGCTGCTTCCAATCCCGAGGGCGCGAAGCGGCTGATCCTCGCCATCCCCAACGCCTTCGAGGCGGGACAGATCGTGCTGCGCGCCCGCGCCGCCAACCCGAAGATCAACGTCATTGCCCGCGCCCATTCCGATGCCGAGGTCGAGCATCTCAAGGGGCTCGGAGCCGACACGGTCATCATGGGTGAGCGCGAGATCGCGCGTGGGATTGTGGAAGAGGTGATGGAAGGCAAGACAGAGGCGGCCGAAGAGCCGAAAGCACCGATTACTTAGACCTCGATCGCCGGCGTTCGCTTACACGTGCTGGCCGCCATTGATGTGGATTTCCGAGCCCGTCACATAGGACGCCTGCTGCGAGCACAGAAAGAAGATGATGTCGGCGACTTCCGCCGTGGTCCCCAGCCGCCGCAGCGGGATCGTCTCGACGATCTTTTCCGTGCCCGGCGACAGGATCGCCGTATCGATCTCGCCGGGTGCGATGGCGTTGACGCGGATGCCGTGCGGGCCGAAATCGTGCGCCATTTCCCGCGTCAGCGAGCCGAGCGCGGCTTTCGACGTCGCATAGGCGGTGCCGGCGAAAGGATGCACGCGGGTACCGGCGATCGAGGTGACATTGACGATCGAGCCTTTGGCCGACGCCAATTCCCTAAATAATCCCCGCGCCAGCATGATCGGCGCGAAGAAATTGACCTGGAACACGTCGCGCCAGACATGCATCGGCGTGTCGATCGAATTCATGCGGCTGTTGCCGTCCTTGAGCTTCGGCGAGATGCCGGCATTGTTGACCAGCGCATGAAGCTGGCCGCCATGCGCCTCCAGCCGATGGCGGATTTCGGAGATCGCGATGCCGACATCCTCCTGGTCGGCGAGATCGACCTTGATATGGTCTTCCGGACCGGCCGGCCACGGGCAGTCGTCGGCAAAGGCCTGGCGCGAGCAGGTGATGACGCGCCAGCCTTCGCGCGAAAAGCGCTTGACCGTGGCATGGCCGATGCCGCGGCTGGCGCCGGTCAGCACGATTGTCTTTCTGGTGTCGGTTTCGGCCATTCGCGATCTCTTTAGGGCGACGTGCGTCCCTTTGGGCGCACAAAGTACGCTCTAGCACTTTTAACCCGGAGATGTAGCGGAACACGGCAGCGATGACGAGGGGTCAGCCGCCGGTGAGGATGTCGAAGATCGAGGTCTGCCGCTTCTTGACCGGGCCGCCGACATCGCCGGGCGGCACCGGGCGCTTGATCGATGCGGTGGTGCCGCTACCGCCCGGCACGCCGAAGCCTGCGGCATCGACCGTTTCGGCGGGACGCACGGCGCGAGGCGGCGACGCTTTTTGGGCGGACGGCGCGGATTGGCCAACCGAAGCGGACGGCACCGGGGCCGGTTGCGCCGCGTTGGACGGTATTTCGTCCTGCACGATCGTATCCGCGGGCGTCGACCTCCATGTTCCAGGCAGCGGCCGCACCGGCACGCCTTCATGAGCGGCGACCATGAATTCATGCCAGGCCTGCGCCGGCAGCGCGCCGCCGGTGACCTTCTTCATCGGACCGCCATCGTCATTGCCGAACCAGACTCCGGTGGTGAGATTGGCGGTGTAGCCGATGAACCAGGCGTCGCGCGAATTCTGGCTGGTGCCGGTCTTGCCGGCGGCCGGCCAGGCAAAGGCCGCCTTCCTGGCAGTGCCGATTTCGACAGTGCCGGTCATCATAGAATTCATCATCCCGACGATCTCGGGCTTGATGACGCGCGGGGCGCCGCCGCCATTGTTGTCGTAGAGCACCTTGCCGCCGGCTGTCGTCACGCGGCGGATAAAATGGACGTCGGGGCGGTAGCCCCCATTGGCGAAGGGGACATAGGCCGACGTCAGTTCCAGCGGCGTCACTTCAGAGGTGCCGAGCGCGATCGAGGTGTTGGCCGTGAGGTCGGACTGGATGCCCATGCGATGCGCCGCCTCGACCACCGCGTCAGGGCCGACTTCCATGGTTAACTGGGCAGCCACCGAGTTCAGCGACTTCGCCAGCGCCGTCGCCAGCGTCACCTTGCCGAAATACTTGCCGCCGTAATTGGTTGGCGTCCATTTGCCTATCCTGATCGGCGCGTCATTGCGCACGCTGTCTGGTGTGCGGCCGGCTTCCAGCGCCGCCATGTAAACGAACGGCTTGAACGCCGAGCCCGGCTGGCGGCGCGCCTCCGAGGCGCGGTCGAACTGGCTGGTCGAATAATCATAGCCGCCGACCATGGCACGTACCGCCCCGGAATTGTCGATCGACACCAGCACACCCTGGCTGGCATTGAGCTTCTTGCCGCTCCCGTCGATCAGCCGGCGGATCGATTGTTCGGCGAGCTTCTGCAGCGTGAGGTCGACGGTGGTGTCGACGATGATGTCGCCCCGCACATCGCCGATCAGGTCGGGCAGTTCTTCCACGATGGTGTCAGCGACGTAGTTTTCCGAGCCCGTCCAGTAGGATGCCACCCGCGACGCCGGCGCGCTCATCGCCGTGGTCAGTTCCTTAGCGCTGATCTTGCCTTCGTCGCGCATGGCGGCGAGAACGAGCTGCGAGCGCTGCTCGGCCGCCTTCGGGTCACGCGCCGGAGACAGACGCGACGGCGCTTTCAACAGGCCAGCGAGGAGTGCCGCCTCAGGCAGCGTGACATCGCGTGCGCTCTTGCCGAAATAGCGGCGCGAGGCCGCTTCGACACCATAGGCGCCGGAGCCGAAATAGACCCGGTTGAGGTACATTTCGAGGATCTGGTCCTTGGTGTGCTTGTGCTCGAGCCACAGCGCCAGAAGCACTTCCTGCACCTTGCGTTCCAGCGTGCGATCAGGCGTCAGGAACAGGTTTTTCGCCAATTGCTGGGTCAGCGTCGAGCCGCCCTGCGAAAAACGCCCGCCGAGAACGTTGGCGACCATGGCTCTGGACAGACCGATCGGATCGATGCCCAAATGCGAATAGAAGCGGCGATCTTCGATGGCGATGACGGCCTCGGGAATATAGGCTGACATTTCATGCAGGCCGACAGCTTCGCCGCCGCTCATGCCGCGATTGGCGAGCAGTTTTCCTTCGACGGAGACGATCCTGATATTGGGCGCGCGGTCGGGAATGGCCCAGGTGGTGGCCGCCGGCATTTTCGCACCGTAATAGACGACGATGCCTGCGCTGGCGATGCCGCCCCAGATGGCCAGCACGAAGCACCAGTAGGCCAACCGGCCGAGCACGCCGAACAGCCCGCGCCGGCTTTTGCCACGTCCGCGCCGCGACGATTTTGTCCGGGCCGGTTGGCGCTTTGCAGAGGTCTTGCGGTTGCTCGGCACGACGCGATCCTCCTCGCTCACAGAAAAACCGGCCGAGGATTTCGCCCGTGGCGGTCCCTCGAAGCTGGGTTCGATGCGGCTGTCTCTGCGGTTCGCCATGCGCTGTGCTGTATGTCCCGATGCCTATCGCATCGCCCGAAAATCGCGATTTTCGGAAACACGATGCGAAGCTTCAAAGTCTAAGAGCGTACTCTGTGCGTCCGAACGGACGCACATCGCTCCATGGCGTTCGGGTGAAGAGTAGATGCGGCGATTTAAGGGCGGGTTAAATGGTTCAAAGTTAATTCAATGCGTTACGGGACGTCACCGCTGCGTTCCCTGCTTCTGGGGGTTTGCAACAATGGCGTCCCTCGCGAGACGGCCTTCTCGTATTTCAGCATCAACCGCTCAGCCACCGTCTCTTGCGTTCGATCGCTGCTCTAAACCGTTGAATCTGCGCATGACCTTGCCACCAAAGTCATTCACCTAGGTGGATCATGCGTTAGTCGATCGCATCACGAACGGAAAGCGCTGCCCAGGATGATTGCATCGTCTCGCCGACATGGCAGTAGCAGACAATTTCGTGGAGCTGATCGTCGGTCAGTTCGAAGAAACGCTTTGCTTCGCCATAAGTGTCGTCTTTCAGCCCCTCATCGCGCAGAATCGGATCCTCGAAGGCAACCGATATTGGCGAGCCTTCGCCACGCATGATTTCGCGCTCCGGCGACGAACGATATTCGGTCCCGATAAGCGCGGTAAGGAGTCGGCTGGGCTGCCGTTCTAGAAGTTTTGACCAACGTTCGAGACGCTGGGTTCGGTCCATTCTAGGAGGTGTTGGGTCTCTGTGTACCTTTGCCACCGCATGCAGTTGGTCCAGTGTTTGGTGCCTCATGGCAACCTCCTAATAGTAGGTGGGTTGGCCCCAAACTCCCTGTACCAAGATCATACCGCGGATGTGTCGATCCGTCACTCTTATTCCGTATCCAGGTAGGCTTCTCTCCGGGTGCATCGAAGGATGGAGCGGCCTGCCTTGGCGCTCAATTTTCGACCCGATGGGGCAGGTCATCGGCACCTTTGCCGCGCCAACCCAACGCCGCTCAGTTCTGCTGGATCGAAATGCCTTTGTCGTCGATCTTGAGTTCCACGCCCTTCGGCCTGGTTTGCTCGCGATAGACATAGACGCCGAGCGCGATGACCACGACGACGAGCGCGCCGATGATGAGATAGAGCATGTTCTGCTTCATGGCGCGCCCTTGATGTGCTTCGAGGATCAGGCCTGCTTCACCAGTTTGATCAGCACGAGCAGGATCACCGCGCCGATCGTGGCGTGGATGATGGAGGCAAATATACCGCCGCCTATGGCGAACCCCATCCTTGGGAAGAGCCAGCCGGCTATTAAGGCACCAACGATGCCGACGACGATATTGCCGACCAGGCCGAGGCCGAAACCCTTGACGATCAGGCCGGCGAGCCAGCCGGCGATGGCACCGATGATGATGAAGACAAGCAGGCTCTCAGTACCCATTGCAGATCCCTCCCGAGCGAATGGTCGCGGAGCAGAGAGCTCCGAATCGACCTCCGATTGCAACATGTCCAACCTATTGGAAAGGAGCCGGCGCCGCCAGCGGCGTCATTCGTCGTCGCCATCCCCGGATGCAGGCCGCCAGCTGATCGGCTCGACCTTCCTTTGCGTGTGACCGTCCGTATAGGCCCACCAGCCGGTGTCGTTCTCGTCCCAGTCGCCGCCGGCCGCTTTCAGCCGGTCGAGCGACCGGTACTGCGCGATGGATTCGTTCATCACCCCGTCGCTGTCCTTCCAGTAGACGGTGACCTTGGAGCCATCCTTGGGTGCTGTTTCGATTGGTTTTCTGGCAGCCATTTCATCCCTCCACGGACCGACAGAACGTCGCGGCGAACACCAGGTTCCGCCTTAGCTATGGGCGAAGATGTCTGCCTCATCCCAGCCCATCAGGTCGAGTTTCGCACGCGTCGGCAGGAAGCGGAAGCAGGCTTCGGCCTCCCTGGTCCGGTTGTCGCGCGCAAGCCGCGCTGTCAACACATCGCGCAGCTGGTGCAGATAGAGCACGTCGGAGGCGGCGTATTCGAGTTGTTCGGGCGATAATGTCTCCGCCGCCCAGTCCGATGACTGCTGCGCTTTCGACAGGCTGACGCCGAGAAGCTCAAAGCAGATGTCCTTCAGCCCGTGCCGGTCGGTATAGGTTCGGGTAAGCCGCGAGGCGATCTTGGTGCAGAACACCGGCTCCGGCATGACGCCGAAGGCGTTGTAGAGCACGGCGAGATCGAAACGGCCGAAATGGAACAGCTTGGTTATGCTGCGGTTCTTGAGCAGGCTGACGAGGTTTGGCGCCTTCTTCTGGCCGGGCGCGATCTGGATGACGTCGGCGGAACCGTCGCCCGGCGAGATCTGCACAACGCAAAGCCGGTCGCGATGCGGATTGAGCCCCAGCGTCTCCGTGTCGATGGCGATCGCCCCGACGTCGTAGTGCAAGAGCCCCGGCAGGTCGTTCTTATGGAAGCGGATATCGCTCATCGTATTCTCCGGTCGCGGCTGGACGCACGTCGCTCTAGCCCGTCCTTGCCGCGATCCGATGAAAAATCAACAGAAAGTTGAATTCTCGCCCCCTCAGCGTGTCAGCGCATCGAGAATGCGCGCCCAGGAGCGCTGGCCCTTGTGGAATGAACTCATCTCGTACTTCTCGTTCGGCGAATGGATGCGGTCATCGTCGAGCCCGAAACCGACCAGCAACGATTCGATACCGAGATAGGTCTGGAAATCGCCGACCACCGGGATCGAGCCGCCACTTCCCGTCGTCACCGCCGGTTTCGGCCATTCGTCGGACAGCGCGTCCTTGGCCTTGGCGAGAAACGGCGAGTCGTAGGAAAGCTGGATCGCCGGCGAGCCGCCATGCGGCTGGAAATCGACTGAGCAGTCGGCCGGGAGGCGTTCCCTGACGAAGCCTTGGAAAGCGGCGCGAATCTTCTGGGGATTCTGCTTGTGGACAAGGCGGAAGGACACTTTTGCCGAGGCTTCCGCCGCGATCACCGTCTTGAACCCCTTGCCGGTATAGCCGCCGATAATGCCGTTGAACTCGGCCGTCGGCCGCGCCCAGGTGAGTTCGAGCACCGAGCGCCCCTGTTCGCCGGACGGAATCGACAGGCCGACAGGCCCAAGGAATGTCTCGGCGGTTTCGCCGAGCGCCTCCCATGACTTCAGGATCTGCGAAGGCGTCTCCTCGACGCCGTCATAGAACCCCGGAATGGTGACATGGCCGTCCTCGTCGTGGATGTCGGCCAATATCCTGGCCAGGATTCGGATTGGATTGGCAGCAGCACCGCCATAGAGACCGGAATGCAGGTCGCGGTCGGCGGCCTTCACCGTGATCTCCTCGCCGACCAGCCCGCGCAGCGCGACGCAGATGGACGGCGTATCGCGGTCCCACATGCCAGTGTCGCAGACAAGCGCAAAGTCGGCCTTGAGTTCGGCCGCGTTTGCCTCGAGGAACGGCTTCAGCGATGGCGAGCCGGACTCCTCCTCGCCTTCGAACAGGATCGTGATGCGGCACGGCAGCCCGCCATGCACCTGCTTCCAGGCGCGGCAAGCCTCAACGAAGGTCATCAGCTGCCCCTTGTCGTCGGCCGAACCACGTCCCGTGATCACCTGGTGGCCGGGCTCGATCTCCTTCACCGAAGGCGCGAACGGGTCGGTTTCCCAGAGCTCGATCGGATCGACCGGCTGCACGTCGTAATGGCCATAGAACAGGACATGCGGTGCGCCCGCCGGCCCGTCATGGTGCGCCACCACCATCGGATGACCTGGCGTGTGACGCACGCTGGCGTCGAAGCCGATCAGCTTGAGCTCCGCCACCAGCCATTCCGCCGCCTTGCGGCAATCGGCGGCATAGCTCGGATCGGTCGAGATCGACTTGATCCTGAGCAGGCCAAACAGGCGTTCCAGGCTCTCGTCGAGGTTTTTGTCGAGACGATCGAGGACGGGAGAAATTCTGGACATTTTTATCAAGCCTTTCGATTCTGAGCGGCAACCCTAAAGCCGCAAGGCAGAAACGAAAAGCCGGCGGTCGTTGGACCACGGGCGTCGAAAGGCAAAAAAATGCCGCCGTGGTGGAGGGGAACCACGGCGGCCTTTACTCGAAACGATGCGGCAGCCCGGAGAGGGGGGATAGGCTGCCGCAAGTGTCCGGGATAGGCGGGGGACGGGCCTTGCTCCGGACCTCGGCGAAAAATGCCGATGGCGCTTATCTGTGTCTCCGAACGTGGCGATTCAAGGGCACGAAGATTACACTTTCGTAACATACCCGTGATCGGATCGACTGTCAGGGATGTTGCCGGAACCGGCGGTTGAGGCCGCCTTTGGCATGGACCACGACGCTGCGCCGCGCTATCCCTTCGTCCCATGAAAAAAGGCGATCATCTCTTCCTTGTCGACGGTTCCGGCTACATCTTCCGTGCCTATCACGCACTACCGCCGCTGACCCGCAAATCCGACGGGCTGCCGACCAGTGCCGTGCTCGGCTTCTGCAACATGGTGTGGAAGCTGACGCAGGACGCCCGCAACACCGATGTCGGCATCGTGCCGACGCATTTCGCCGTCATCTTCGACTATTCGTCGAAAACCTTCCGCAACGACCTCTACCCCGAATACAAGGCCAACCGCTCGGCACCGCCGGAAGATTTGATCCCGCAGTTCGGCCTGATCCGGCAGGCTACCAGGGCCTTCAACCTGCCCTGCCTCGAGACAGAAGGCTACGAAGCCGACGACCTGATCGCCACCTATTGCCGGCTTGCCTGCGAAGCCGGCGCCGACACCACCATCATCTCCTCCGACAAGGATCTGATGCAACTGGTCGGCCCTTCGGTCGCCATGTACGACCCGATGAAGGACCGCCAAATCGGCGTTCCCGAGGTGATCGAGAAATGGGGCGTGCCGCCGGAAAAGATGATCGACCTGCAGGCGCTGACCGGTGATTCGGTCGACAATGTGCCGGGCGTGCCCGGCATCGGGCCGAAGACGGCGGCGCAATTGCTGGAACAGTTCGGCGATCTCGATACGCTGCTCGCCCGTGCCGCCGAGATCAAGCAGGACAAACGGCGCGAATCGATCATTGCCAATGCCGACAAGGCGCGCATTTCGCGTGAACTGGTGACGCTGAAGAACGACGTGCCGGGGATCGGCGGGCTCGACGATTTCGTGTTGCACCCGCCCGACGGACCAAGGCTGATCGGCTTTCTCAAGACGATGGAATTCTCCTCGTTGACCCGCCGCGTGGCGGAAGCGACCGGAACGGAAGCGGCTGATGTCAAGCCCGTTCCCGTCATTATCGAGCGCGCGGACACCGCGCATGGTCCCGATGTCGGGTTTGGAGTGCCGGCAGCCGCCGAAAGAGCGGCAGAGACAGTGACAGACGAAGCCGGGGAAGCAGTGCCGGCCACCATCAAGGTGGAACCCAAGGAAGGTGACACCCCTTCGCTTCTTTCGGCGCTTCGCTTCGAGGACGCCACTGGCAGCAAGATCGATACCAGCGCTTACGTCTCCATCCGCGACACAGCGACGCTGAGGGCCTGGATCGCCGAGGCGATGGAGACAGGCATCGTCGCCTTCGATATCGAGGCCTCCTCGCCCGATCCGATGCAGGCCGAACTGATCGGCCTCTCCATGGCCACCGCGCCCGGTCGCGCGGCCTATGTGCCGTTCGCCCACAAAAGCGGCAACGGCGACCTGCTCGGCGGCGGAGTGGTCGAAAACCAGATCCCGATCCGAGAGGCGCTTGGCATTCTGAAGCCGTTGCTGGAGGACAAGTCGGTTCTCAAGATCGTGCAGGAGCTGAAATACGACCTCGTCGTCATGAGCCGCCACGGAATCGATGTCGCCCCCTTCGACGACACCATGCTGATTTCCTACGTGCTCGACGCAGGCACGTCCGGCGGCCACGGCATGGCGGCTCTGTCGGAAAAGTGGCTCGGCCACTCGACCATTGCCCTCAAGGATCTGGCCGGCTCAGGAAGAAGCTTCGTCGGCTTCGACCAGATCGACATCGACAAGGCCACAGCCTATGCCGCGGAGCACGCCGATGTCGCGCTCAGGCTCTGGCGGGTGCTGAAGCCACGGCTTGCCGCCAAAGGCCTCGTCTCGGTTTACGAGCGGCTGGAACGGCCGCTGGTGCCGGTGCTGGCAAGGATGGAGCAGCGCGGCATCTCCGTCGACCGGCAGATCCTGTCGCGGCTCTCCGGCGAACTGGCACAGGGCGCCGCGCGGCTGGAGGATGAAATTTATCAGCTCGTCGGCGAGCGCATCAATATCGGCTCGCCAAAACAGCTCGGCGACATCCTGTTCGGCAGGATGGGCCTGCCCGGCGGCTCCAAAACCAAGACCGGCCAATGGTCGACCTCGGCGCAGCTCCTGGAAGACCTCGCCGCCGAAGGCCACGAGCTGCCGCGCAAGATCGTCGACTGGCGCCAGCTGACCAAATTGAAATCGACCTATACCGACGCACTGCCCGGTTTCGTCCATCCCGATACGAAGCGCGTCCACACCTCCTATGCCCTTGCCGCGACAACGACGGGACGGCTGTCGTCCTCCGATCCCAATCTGCAGAACATTCCGGTACGCACCATCGAGGGGCGGAAGATCAGGACGGCCTTCATCGCCGACAAGGGTAACAAGCTGGTTTCCGCCGACTACAGCCAGATCGAGCTGCGCGTGCTCGCCCATGTCGCCGAGATCCCGCAGCTCAAACAGGCCTTCGCCGACGGCGCCGACATCCACGCCATCACCGCGTCGGAGATGTTCAACGTGCCGGTCGAGGGCATGCCCTCGGAGATACGCCGCCGCGCCAAGGCGATCAATTTCGGCATCATCTACGGCATTTCCCCCTTTGGTCTCGCCAACCAGCTGTCGATCCCGCGCGAAGAGGCCGGCGCCTATATCAAGAAATATTTCGAACGCTTCCCGGGCATCCGCGACTATATCGACGCTACCAAAGCCTATGCCCGCGAATACGGCTTCGTCGAAACGATCTTCGGCCGCCGCATCCACTATCCGGAGATACGGTCGTCAAACCCGTCAGTCCGTGCCTTCAACGAGCGCGCCTCGATCAACGCGCGGCTGCAGGGCACCGCGGCCGACATCATCCGCCGCGCCATGATACGCATGGACGATGCGTTGGAAAAGGCGAAGCTTTCCGCCCGTATGCTGCTGCAAGTGCATGACGAGCTGGTCTTCGAGACGGCCGAAGCGGAGGTCGAGGCGACGATCCCCGTCGTGCGCCATGTGATGGAGAACGCTGCGATGCCGGCGGTGTCGATGTCGGTGCCGCTGCATGTCGATGCCCGCGCCGCCGACAATTGGGAAGAGGCTCATTGATGCGCCCAAGCCAGGTGTGTTGGGGTTCAGGTCAGGCCGTGTCGAAGATGGTGGGTTCCGAGAACCGGAGCGGAACGTACTTTTGGGTACGTGAGGACCGAAGCGCAGGAAGCCACCATTTGCAGGCCGGCATCACCTAATATCAATACACCTTAAGCCGCCTCGGCCAGGCATTTGGCACAGGTGCCGCGGAATTCGATCACTGCCTTCTTGGCGGCAAAGCCGGTCGAGCGCACCCACTCATCGAGCCGGTGTCCGACATCATGGTCGGAAAATTCGGTCACCTGCCCGCATGTGTCGCAGATGGCAAAGGCGGTCATCGAATGGCTGTGGTCGTGCGGCTCGGCGCAGGCGACAAAGGAATTGAGGCTTTCGAGCCTGTGCACGAAACCGGACTTAACCAGCGTGTCGAGCGCGCGATAGACCTGCAGCGGTGCGCGAAAACCCCGCTCGCGAAGCTGGTCAAGCAATGTATAGGCGCTGAGCGGCCCGCTGGCGGCCTCGAGTTTCTCGAGCACGCACAACTGGTTTTTCGTCAGCACATCCCTTGCTGCCATGATCCTGTTTCCAACCCGTTCGCGCCGCTCGCACGTCATTTCCGCGTGCAAGCGGCTTCAATTCTATCCAGATAGCGACGAACGGGCGTTTTTGCTACTGTTTCTGTGCCGGCATGGCCCAGAAGCCGGCCAACTCCGAGCAGGCATCAAACTCCGACCACGCATTGGCGGCCGAGTAGATGAAACGGCGGGAGCAGTTCCCGCCGCACCTGGTCGGCTACGCGTTGCCAGTCACTTCTGTAGGGAATCACTTCCGTGGTGGATCACTTCCGCGGCGGACCCTTGCGCTCGGCGGAGGCGGCCCACAGATTGATGTCGGCTTCGCGCGCGTAGGTGTCGATCTCGGCGAGCTCGGCATCGCTGAAGTCGAGCGCCTTCAGCGCGCCGACGCAATCCTCGACCTGTTCCGGCCGGCTGGCGCCGATCAGCGCCGAGGTCACCCTGCCCTTGCGCAGCACCCAGGCCAGCGCCATCTGCGCCAGCGTCTGGCCGCGGCGGCCGGCAATCGCGTTCAGCGCCTTGATGTTGGCGATGGTCTTGTCGTTGATGAAGGTCGGCCTCAGCGACTTGCCTTGGCTGGCGCGGCTGCCCTCAGGGATGCCGCCGAGATATTTGTCCGTCAGCATGCCTTGCGCCAGCGGCGTGAACACGATCGAGCCGACGCCGAGCCCCTCCAGCGTGTCGAGCAAACCATCGTCCTCGACCCAGCGATTGAGCATCGAATAGCTCGGCTGATGGATGACGCAAGGCGTACCGAGCTGCTTCAAAATGTCGGCGGCCTCGCGCGTGCGCTGCGAATTGTAGGAAGAGATGCCGGCATAAAGCGCCTTACCCGAGCGCACCGCATGATCGAGCGCACCCATCGTTTCTTCCAGCGGAGTATCGGGATCGAAACGGTGCGAATAGAAGATGTCGACATAGTCGAGCCCCATCCGCTTCAGGCTTTGGTCGAGGCTGGCCAGCACATATTTGCGCCCGCCCCATTCACCGTAAGGTCCGGCCCACATCTCGTAGCCGGCCTTGGTCGAGATGATCAGCTCGTCGCGATAGGAGGAGAAATCCGTCCGCAGGATTTCGCCGAAAGCTGTCTCAGCCGAACCGGGCGGCGGGCCGTAATTGTTGGCGAGGTCGAAATGCGTGATGCCGAGATCGAAGGCCTTGCGCGCGATCGCCTGTTTGGTCCGGTGCGGCGTGTCGCCACCGAAATTGTGCCAGAGGCCGAGCGAGATCGCCGGCAATTTCAGGCCGGATCGCCCGCAGCGATTGTAGATCATTTTCTCGTAGCGGTTTTCGGCAGGCACATAGGGCATGGGAAATCCTTTAGATCAAAGCGAGCCCGGCAGTTGCCACCGCAAAAAAGGGTGAGTCGGCTCTGCCCCTCACCCTTAGCGTCTCGCCGTTTCTATGGGGAGAGGGGTCGACGGTAAACAACAAGTGTCGCAATCACTGAAGCGCTTGCCCTATTTCTTCTTCGCCAGGAGCCCTTTCTTCTTCGCCAAGAGCGCTTCCGCATCCTTGACTCCGAGTGCCGCAGGGCGTTCGCAGGTGGTCTGCATGGCGACGAACTTTCCGCTCGCGCCCGACCGCAACATGCCGGTCATCACATCCACGGCATGCAGCGCCAGCTCCATCGAGCACCGGTGCGGCCGGCCTTCCGCAATCGCCAGCGCCATGTCGGCGAGACCGGCGGTGCGATAGTTGGCCATCATGCCGTGCGAATGCATCTGGTTGGCCACGCCGAACGGATGCTTCCATTTCGGCAGCTTCTTGACCGGCTTGGCGGCGTCGGTAAAGCGAACGTCGCCGCCGAAGAAGTTCGGATCCGGCAAAAACACCGTGCCCAACTCGCCGTAGAGTTCCATCGGCGCGTGGCCATGGCTCCACACGTCCCAGCTGGTATTGAGCGTCACCACGGCGCCATTCTCGAACTCCATCACGCCATGAATCGTCGTCGGCGTGGCGACCAGGATTTTTTCGCCCGCGCGAGGCTTGGACGAGATCGTGCGTTCTGTCTTCGGGATCGAAGCAAAGGCTGCCACCTGCTTCACCGGTCCGATCAGCTGGATCAGATTGGTGATGTAATAGGGTCCGATATCGAGCACCGGACCGGCGCCAGGCTGGAAGAAGAAGTCCGGATTGGGGTGCCAATGCTCCATCCCATGGCTCATCACATGGCATGTGCCGCTGGTGATCTTGCCGAGCTTGCCAGTGTCGATCAGGTTGCGGACAAGCTGGTGCGCGCCACCGAGGAAAGTGTCCGGCGCCGAGCCGATGCGCAGTCCGTCTCTCTCGGCCAGCTTCTTCAGATCGAGCCCTTCCATGACCGACAGCACGAACGGCTTTTCCGAATAGACGTGCTTGCCGGCATCGAGGATCTGTTTCGATACCTCGTAGTGCACCGCCGGAATGGTGAGATTGACGATGATGTCGATGTCGCCGGCCTTGAGCAGCCCTTCGACCGTCTCGGCGCGCAGCTTGAACTCCTTCGCCCGCGCCTTGGCCGCATCCATGTTGATATCCGCGCAGGCGCGCATCTCGATGCCGCGAAACAGCGGCGCCAGCGAAAAATATGCTTTCGAAATGTTGCCGCAGCCTACAACGCCGATCCCAAGTTTTCTTGCCATGCTGATTTGCTCCTAATAGGTCCTGGCGGCTGCGATCGAGCGGCGAGCGAAACGCTCGATGTCGTTGGGATTATCCTGTTCCATGACGTAGTATTTGGCGGCACTCTTGGCGCGCAGCGCCTTGATCAGGCCGGCCCAGTCGATCGTGCCGTGGCCGACATCGGACCAGCCGTCCTCGTCCACGCCCTCGCCAGGCTTGGCAATGTCCTTGACATGGACGGCGACGATACGTTTGCCATACTTCTCGATCCAGGGCAGCGGATCGCCGCCGCCGCGCACCACCCAGGCCACGTCCATCTCCCAGCCGATGTCTGGTGCCGCCGCGAGGATGTGCTCCTGCGGCATCGAGCCGTCGGCAAGCTTCTTGAACTCAAAATCATGGTTGTGCCACGCAAAGCCGTAGCCGGCTTTGCCAGCCGCATCGCCGACCTTGGCCAGGCGTGCGCCGAAGCCGCGCCAGCCGGCCGTGTCGGTTGGTCTGCTCTCGGCGACCAGATAGGGGCAGATGAGCAGCGTGATGCCGAGCGCGTCGGCGATTTTGCGCACGCCATCGAAATCCTTCTCGAGCGCATCGATCGAGAAATGGCCGGTCGGCATGGCGAGCCCGTTCTTGTCGAGTTCGGCCCGAAACGCCTTGGGGTCGTCATAGACGCCGCCGAACCCCTCGACTTGCGCGTAGCCGAGCTCGCCCAGCATCTTGAGCGCCCCTTTCCAAGGTTGGAAATTTCGCGCGCTGTAAAGTTGGAATGACCAGTTCATCGTCTCTGTCCGTTCTCTGGGGATGGATGTGCTTGAGGTGAAGTTCTTGGGAATTAGAGGCGGTTGCCGGTGGCGGCGTCGAACAGCGAAGCGCGCATCGGGTCAAAACCGATGCTCACCGTGTCGGCATTGTTTGGCGTGCGCTCAGATGTCACCCGCACGGTGAAATTCTGATTTCCGAGCTTCAGCCAGACCAGCGTGTCGGAACCCATGGGTTCGACGACCACGACATTTGCCGTGGCTGTGAAAGGCCATCCAGCGCCGCTGTTGAACGCGACATGCTCGGGCCGGATACCGAAGACGGCCGCCCCCGGCACGGGCTCCTTTTCGAAAGCGTAGGTGGCAAGCGGGATCCGCACATCCTCGGCGACGAAGTGCCAGTTGCCATCGTCCTTCTCCAGCCTGCCGTCGAGGAAATTCATCGCCGGCGAGCCGAGGAAGCCGGCGACGAACCGGTTGACCGGGCGATTGTAGATCGTCTGCGGTGCGTCGAGCTGCTGGATCACGCCGCCCTTCATCACCGCGATACGGTCGGCCAGCGTCATCGCCTCGATCTGATCGTGGGTGACATAGATCATGGTGTTCTGCAGCTTGCTGTGCAGCAGCTTGATTTCAACACGCAGTTCCGCGCGCAGCTTGGCGTCGAGATTGGAAAGCGGCTCATCGAAAAGGAAGACGTCGACGTCGCGCACCAGCGCCCGCCCGATGGCCACACGCTGGCGCTGGCCGCCCGAAAGCGCCGACGGCTTGCGTTGCAGCAGTGGCTCGATCTGCAGGATTTCTGCGGCCCGCGCGATGCGCTTGGCGATCTCGTCCCTGGGGATGCCGGCAACGCGCAGCCCGAAGGACAGGTTCTTCTCGACAGTCATCTGCGGGTAGAGCGCATAGGACTGGAACACCATGCCGATGCCACGGTCCTTGGGCTCCTCCCAGGTGACGTTCTTGCCCTTGATGAAGATGCGGCCGTCCGAAACGTCGAGCAGACCGGCGATGCAGTTGAGCAAGGTCGACTTGCCGCAGCCGGACGGGCCGAGAAGCACGATGAACTCGCCCTCGGCGACATCGATGTTGAGCGTCTCCAGCACCGACACTGCGCCGAAATTCAGCGACAGGTCCTGGATCGAGACACTGGGATTTTCCATTCTTGTCATCATCATCCTTTCACCGCGCCGGCAGCGATGCCACGCACGAAGAGCTTGCCGGAAACGAAGTAGACGACGAGCGGTACGAGGCCGGTCAGGATGGTGGCGGCCATATTGACGTTGTATTCCTTCACGCCCTGCACCGAGTTGACGATATTGTTGAGCTGCACCGTCATCGGATATGTGTCGGGGCGAGTGTAGACGACACCGAACAGGAAGTCGTTCCAGATGCCGGTCACCTGCAGGATGATGGCGACGACGAAGATCGGCAGCGACATCGGCAGCATGATACGGAAATAGATGCCCCAGAAGCCCGCGCCGTCGACGCGCGCCGCCCGGAACAGTTCATCCGGCATGGAAGAAAAATAGTTGCGGAACAACAGGGTCAGGATCGGCATGCCGAAGATGGAATGGACGATCACCAGACCGCTCAGGCTGCCATAGAGGCCGATTTCGCGCAGGATGATGACGATCGGATAGATCATCACCTGGTAGGGGATGAAGGCGCCGACGATCAGGATGACGAAGAAAGTGTCGGCGCCCTTGAAGCGCCAGTTGGCAAGCGCGTAGCCGTTCACGGAAGCGATCGCGATCGACAGGATGACCGACGGAACGGTGATGCGCACCGAATTCCAGAAGCCGCGCGAGAGTCCGTCGCAGTTGAGGCCGGTGCAGGCGCTGGACCAGGCCTTCACCCAAGGCTCAAAGGTGATCTCGAGCGGCGGTGAGAAGATGTTGCCGAGGCGTATCTCCGGCATGCCCTTGAGCGACGTCACCACCATCACATAGAGCGGCAGCAAATAATACAGCGCCATCACGATGAGCGTGCCATAGAGGAAGATGTTGCGGCGCGAGAACACATGCCGCGGCTTCGGCCCTCGCGGCCCGGATGCCTCGAGCCCGATCGAACCCGTACCGGCAGGCAGGGAAACGGCATGGTCAGCCACGCTTCTTGCCTCCGAATTCGAGATAGGCCCAGGGAACGATGACGACCACCACCGACAGCAGCATCATGGTCGAGGCGGCGAAGCCCTGGCCGAGGTTCTGGGCGAAGAACATGTAATCGTAGACATATTTGGCCGGCACTTCGGAGGCGATGCCGGGACCGCCGCTGGTCTGGGCGACAACCAGGTCATAGACCTTGACGATACCGGCAGCGATGATGACCAGCGAGGTGATGAAGACCGGTCGCATCATCGGGATGATGATGAAGAGATAGGTCTTTAGGGTGGGTATCCCGTCCACCCGCGCGGCCTTCCAGATATCCTCGTCGATGCCGCGCAGGCCCGCCAGCATCAGGCACATGATCAGCCCGGTGCCTTGCCAGAGCGCGGCGATCAATATGCCGTAGATGACGATGTTGGAATTGTAGAGCGGATCGAAACTGAAGCTTTCCCAGCCGAGGCCGCGCACCACCCCCTGGATTCCGAACTCCGGGTTGAGCAGCCACTGCCAGACAAGACCGGTGACGATGAAGGAGAGCGCGAACGGGTAGAGGAAGATGGTGCGGAACGTGTCCTCGAAGCGGATTTTTTGGTCGAGCAGCGCCGCGAGTATGAAGCCGATGACCAGAGAGAACACCAGCGACAGCACGCCGTAGACCAGGAGGTTCTCAATGGAGAGCAGCCAACGCGGCGTCGACCACAGCCGATAATACTGGTCGAGCCCGACGAAGTTCAGCCGCGGCAGGAGCTTCGAATTGGTGAAGGAATAGAGCACCGTCCACGCGCTGCCGCCGACGAAGATCACCAGTGCGGTGAGGACCATCGGAATAGAGGCGACCTTGGCGTTAAGGTTGCGGAAGAGTTGGTTGGGGCGTTCGCTCTTGCTCATCTGCACAGCCGTCGGGGAAGGGCGGGCGGGTCAAGACTTGACCCGGAGCTCCCGGCCCCGCGGTCGCGGGCCGGGAGCGAGCGGCTCGTCGATCGTCAGTCCGCTGAGGCGACGATGTCGGCGAAGCGCTTTTGTGCCTCTTCCACGGTCATATCAGGCTTGGCGAAGAACTCGGAGAACAGGTCCTCCTTCTGCTTTTGGGTGTCCTGCGACAGCAGCTGGTCCGTCCAGGGCATGACGCTGCCCTTGGCCAGGATGTCGAGCCCTTTCTTCATGCAGTCGTTCGCCGCCTTGAGGTCGATATCGCCGCGCACCGGCAGCGAGCCCTTCTTGAGGTTGAAGGCGACCTGCGTCTTGGGATCGAGCAGCGTTTCGGCCAGCGCTTCCTGCGCCTTGGACTTTTCAGCGTCCTGCAGCAGCGGGAAGTAGAAGGCGTCGCCGCCGGTGGCGATGACCTCGTTCAGGCCAAGGCCGGGAAGGCACGTATAGTCCTTGCCGGCGGTCTGCCCGGCAACCTGGAACTCGCCTTGCGCCCAGTCGCCCATGATCTGGCCGCCGGCCTTGCCGGAGATGACGAGATTGGTGGCCTGATTCCAGTCCTGCACATTGGTGTTCTTCGCCATCTTGCGGGCATCGTCCGCGGCCTTGAACACCTTCGCGACCTCAGGCCCGGCGGCGAACTCGGCATCCTTGTCGCGATAGACCTTCAAGAAAGCGTCGGTACCGCCGACCGCCGTAAGCAGCACGTCGAAGGCGCCCGAGGATTGCCAGGGCTGCCCGCCGACCGCGAGCGGTATGATGCCTGCCTTCTCCAGCGCAGGGGCTGCTGCAACATATTCGTTCCAATTCTTCGGCACCGGCACACCGGCCTTTTCGAAGGCCCCGTTCGACAGCCACAGCCACTGCCAGGAATGAATGTTGACCGGCACGCAATAGATCTTGCCGTCGAGGGTACAGCCGTCGAGCAGGCTCTTCGGCTGGACGATTTCGGCCCACTTGTCCCTGGTGGCCAGTTCGGTCAAATCGCGCATCAGACCGGCCTGCACCAATTCTTCCGCTTGCCTTCCGTGGTTGAACTGGGTGGCGCCCATAGGGTCGCCGCCAGTGATGCGGCTGATCATGATCGGCCGCGCCGTGCCGCCGGAGCCGGCGATAGCGCCGTCGACCCAATGATTACCTGTCGCGTCGAACGCCTTGGCGAATTCGGCGACCGCCGCCGCCTCGCCGCCCGAAGTCCACCAATGGGTGACTTCCAGATCCGTCGCTGCCGCCGGGCCGGCGAAAGGCAGCGCGGTTGTCACTGCCAACGCAGCGGTCATGAATTGGTATCGCATTTCGGCTCCTCCCAGAATCTGAAACGTTACAGATTTTCGATACGGCAATTGTGTAGGGCGCGCAACCCCTGAATAGGAACCGGTCCCAATTATTTTTTGAGGCGCGAACAAATTCTACTAGGTGCTGCACTGCAACAGCGAGGTTGCGCGGCAATAATAGTGTCGCACGGATGAAATCCGGCGAATCCTGTTGCGCGAGCACGCCATAGCCGACGTCCAGTGGCTTACGTCGAACAGAGCGTCGCTCCGTGCAAAGAGCCTGCCCACCAACAGCGCGTGATGGCAAGTGACAACCTGTAACGTTTCAGTATATAGAGTGTTCATCAGGCGGAGTCGTGGGAGAGCCGCAATCCGCCGATTGCCGGCCTGCACGGCAACTGCTATGCGCCTGACGGGCGGGATGAATGGACAGACATCAGACGGAAAAGGACGATGACGCGTCGGGACAAGGCCGGCCGACGCTGAAGACGCTTGCCTTCATGACCGGGCTGGGCGTCACCACTGTATCGCGGGCGCTGAAGGACGCGCCCGAGATCGGCGCCGAGACTAGGCGGCGCGTCCAGCTCGTCGCCAAACAGATCGGCTATCGCCCCAATCGTGCCGGTGTGCGCCTGCGGACCGGCAAGACCAACGTCATCAGTCTCGTGCTCAACACCGAGCGCGAGATCATGAGCTTTGTCTCTGATATCATCTACGGCGTCTCGGAAGTCATCGCCGACACACCTTATCACCTGATCGTCACGCCTTATTCACGCTCGCAGGATCCTCTGGACCCGATACGTTATCTGGTGGAAACCGGCTCCGCCGACGGCGTCATCATTTCGCGCACTCAGCCGAATGACCCCAGGGCCCGTTACATGCTGGAGCGTGGTATCCCTTTTGCCACGCATGGCCGCACCGATATGGGGCTGATCCACCCCTACCATGATTTCGACAACTACGCTTTCGCGGCCGAGGCTGTACGCCATCTGGCCGGCATCGGCCGCAGCAGGCTGGCTCTGCTGGCGCCTCCAGTCGAGCTGACCTACCACAGTCATACGCTCAACGGCTTCACCGATGCACTGAGCGAGGTCGGTGCCAGCGAAATCCCGTTCAACACCGTTTCGATCGACCATTCAATCGAGCAGATCAGAATGAGGACCGCACAGCTGATGCGCCGCGACGCCAGGCCCGACGGTTTCGTCAGTAGTGCCGCCGCCGCTACACTCGCCATCGTCGCCGGCATCGAGGACGCCGGCCTCAAGCTCGGCCGGGACGTCGACGTGGTGTCCAAGCAGTCGTCCGACCTGCTCCACCTGTTCCGTAGGGAATTGCTGGTGGTCAACGAGAACTTCCGGCTGGCCGGCGCCGAGCTCGCCCGCTCAGTGTTGGGCTGGATCGGCGGCGCAGCACCTGGCTCCTTGCAGAGCCTGAGCATGCCGACCGAGGTTCTGGCCTATCGCCGCGACTAGCCTGCCGCTCCGCTCCCCCACGGGCCATGGAACGCGCCCTGCCCGTCGATACGCTCGAAGCCGTGCGCGCCGAAGAAATCGCGCTGCGCCTGGATCAGGTTCGAGGTGCCGCGGCCCTGGCGGTAGCTATCGAAATAGGCGAGCGCGGACGACAGCGCCGGCACCGGCGAGCCAGCCTCCGACGCTCTTGCCACGATGCGCCGGAGCGATGGATGCGCCTCCTGCATCATTGCGAAGAAAGCCGGTGCCATCAGCAGATTGGTCGCCGCCCCACCCTTGCCGAAGGCTTCCGCTATCGTATCCAGCAATTGCGAGCGGATGATGCAGCCGGCCCGCCAGATCTTGGCGATGGTCGGCATCGGCAGGTTCCAGTTGAATTCCTTCGAGGCGCCGCTCATCACCGCGAAGCCTTGCGCATAGGCTGATATCTTGCCGGCGAACAGCGCCAGCTCGAGATCGTTGAGAAGCGCGTCCTTGTCTCCGGAAATCTTGGTCACGCCGCCATTGCCATAGGCCTTTTCGGCGGCCAGGCGCTCGTCCTTGATCGACGACAGCACGCGTGCCGCCACCGCGGCCTCGATCGCGGTGGCCGGAATGCCGAGCTGCTGCGCCTCGATGACCGACCATTTGCCGGTGCCCTTCTGGCCGGCGCGGTCGAGGATGACGTCGACCATCGGCTTGCCGGTCTTCGGATCGTCGGCGGCCAACACCTTGGCGGTGATCTCTATCAGATAGGAGTTGAGCCGGCCCTTGTTCCAGCCGGCAAACACTTGTGCGATCTCCTTCGGCGCCATGCCGAGCCCGTCGCGCAAGATGCCGTAGATCTCGGCGATCATCTGCATGTCGGCATATTCGATGCCGTTGTGGATGGTCTTGACGAAATGCCCGGCGCCATCGGTGCCAAGCCACGCCGCGCAGGGCTCATCCCTGAACTTGGCCGAGATGGCGGTCAGCACCCTTTCGACGCGTTTCCAGGACTCTTCCGTGCCGCCGACCATGATCGACGGTCCATGGCGCGCGCCCTCCTCGCCGCCGGACACCCCCATGCCGATGAAGGTGAGATCCGAATCGGAGAGCTCGGAGAAGCGCCGCATCGTGTCGCGGAAATTGGCGTTGCCAGCATCGATAACGATGTCGTTGGCCGACAACACGCCGCGCAGTGCCGCGATCTGCTCGTCGACCGGCTTGCCGGCCAGCACCATGATGATGATCGGACGGGGCGGCCGGATGGCAGCGGCGAGTTCCTCCAGGCTATAGCAGGGCACCACCATATCCCTGAGCGCCCCGGCATTCGCGACAAAGGCGTCGGTGCGCGCCGCGGTGCGGTTGAAGACGGCTATGCGGTGCCCCTTCTCGGCGATGTTGAGCGCCAGGTTGGAGCCCATCGTGCCAAGGCCGATCAGGCCGATTTCGGCTTTTTCCATCGTTTCTTCCCTGCTTTCGGATCTTTTGTTGATTTGTGGCGACGCCCATTCTTTTCGGGATGCCATTCTTGTCGAGATGCCAATCTTGCCGAGATGCCAATCTTGCCAAGATGAATGACGGGCGTTCAAGGCTGCGTCAACCGCCTCGCCGAATTGTGTTTGCAGACCGCCAGCTTGTCCTCACGGCCTGATGTCGATCGGCGCCTCGATCTTCACGATCTCGAAATCCGAGATGAGGATATCGAGCCGCGCTGTCCATCGGCCGGGAACCGGGACGACGAGATCGTCGACGCGCCAGGTGCCGTCGCCTGGCTTTGTCGCCGCGCGCTTGATCGGCTTGATGCCGGAGTCAGGTTTTGATAGCACCAACGTCACTTGGCTTGCGTCGAGCGGGCCGAAATCGCCGGTCATTATGACCATCGAGGCGGCAACCGGCCCAACATGGCCGGGAGTGATGCTGAGGTCGGCCATCGCCTTCGGCGTGTGGATATGCACCGACGCCGGCTGCGCTGCTGCGATCGCCAGGGCGCGTGGCGGCGGCGTGAAACGCCAGCCGGCGGCAACGCCGAAGATCGCCAGAACGATCAGCATTTCAATGCTAATCGAGCGGACCAGCCTCCACTGTACTTCTGTGTCTCCCGCTTCGGCCGGACCGGTCAGCTTCCAGCGGTTGGTCGCGGCCAGCGTGAACAGAAAGAACAGCAGTGCCAGCTTGACCAGCAGCAGCCCGCCATAGGCAGTCTCGAGCAAAGCTGCGGGCGCCTGCACCTGGATGACAGCCAGCACGATGCCGGTGGCCGTAAGCACGGCCACGACGGGCAGTATCACTTGGGAAAACCGGCGCAGGAAAGGCGTGGCCTCGACCGGCTTCCGCCTGATGGCGAGACTGAGCGGCGCCAGCGCCCCGGCCCAGAAGGCAATGCCGGCACCGTGTAGAAACACCATCGGCGTTGTCAGCCATTGCGGTTCGGCGGCACTTGCATGCCCGCTGGCGGCGAGGGCGGCACCGACAGCGGCCAAGCCGGCAAGCGCAAACAGTTTTGCACCGCCGCGCGGCCCGACAAGCGACAGCAGCCCGAGCCCGAGCGCCACAAGCGCGACCAGGACCGTCCAGCCGAAGCTTGTGCCGAGCCCGGCTTGCCAGACGCCCGGCTGCGCCAGCCAGACGAGCGGCGCACCGAGCGCGTCCAGTCCCTGGAAGCCGAGCGACAAAGGCGCCGCGACAAGGCCGCATAGGATTGCGGCGATGGCGAAGCGCTGGCCGGAACGTCCGCCCTTCGCCAGCCAAGCGATGGCAAAGGCGCCGCCGACGCCGAGAAAGAGGCCGACATAGAGAAAGATCTTGCCGATCCAGATAGCCGACCTCAGACCCCGGTCGACGACTTCGGAGACGGCCGGCGCAGCACTCGGCGCGCCGATGGAAAAAAGCACCGAGCCGCCGACCGGATGGCCATCGGCGGAGATTACCCGCCAGCTCAGCACATGTGTGCCGGACCCGAGCGTTTGCGGATTGTCGATCTCGACCGTCTGGACACTGAGCCGAAAGGACGTCAGCGGAACCGGCGTCCCGTCAGGCCGCACCAAGGTCAGCACCAGCGGTGACACCGGTTCGCTGAAGGTCAGCGAAAATTGCATAGGACTTTGTCCCAGCACCGCACCATCAGCCGGCTCGGTCGTGATCAGCGCCGCATGGGCAAAGACCTGAGTTGGCGCAGCAATTATGGCGAGCAGCACGATCGCAGTCAGCTGCCCGACCGCAAGCCGACCGGCGCGCTTGCTGGTTGTGCAGATCGTCCGCAGGAAGGGTGCCGCGCTCATGCCACTGCCACACAAACAGCGGCGCGCTCTTTCGGATAGAGGGCGCCGCCTAGGATCACTTCTTCGGCAGCAGCTTGAGACCAGGCGCGGGATATTCCAGCGCATCCTCATCTTGGCCGACCGCCGGAATCTCGATTCAGCGTTCGGCAACGCCATCGCATTCCTGCACCACCGCGAAATAGAGCGTTTGGCCGGCCGGCAGATCCGCCGCCAGTGTCCCGCGGAAGACGAACTCGTCGTAGAATTCGTCCGGCAGGCTGCCGCCGCTCCAATCGACTTCCCTAGCGCCTGATGTCACCGCTTGACCATGGAGCTGGTAGGATTTCTCGTATCTGCCCTTCTTGACCTGCAGCGTCCAGCCCGGCTTCGGCATCGGCTTCACCGAAATCACCCCTTCCGGGATCTGCACGCGCACCGCCGTCGTCGCCTTGCCCTCACAGCCATGCGGCACGCGCAGGACAGCCTTGTAGGTCGAACCGACCGCCGCCTCCTGCGTTTCGAGCGTGACGTGGGCGAAGGTCGCGCTTGTCCCCAAGACGAAAAACGCGCCGGCCGACAAAAGATACCTGTTCATGATGGTCCCTCAAATTTCGACTTGTCCGGATCTGGCCGGGTCAGTTGGCGTGATTGTCCATACCGCCCGTTTCGCCGATGCCTTCCACGGCGAAGTCGACAGTGACGGTGCCGGCCTTCTCGAAGATCAGCGTGGCTGGAAACGTCTCGCCTTGCTTCGGTTGCCGTTTCAGCCCGACGAACATCAGATGATAGCCGCCGGGTGCCAAAGCGACCTTACCGCCGGCCGGAACTTCAAGGCCACCGGTGACCGGCCGCATGGCCATGACGCCATCGCTCACGCCCATCTCATGCAGTTCGGCCTTGGCCGAAATTTCAGAGGAGATCGACAGCAGCCGGTCCGGCGAACTGCCGGTGTTGGTTACGGTGAAATAGCCGCCGGCCACTTTGGCGCCGGGCGGTGTGGCGCGCGACCAGGGATGCCCGATCTCGAGGTCACCGACCTTGAACTCATGCGCGGAAACGGCCTGGGCGCCGACGAACAGAAGGGCGAGGAGCAACACGGTGATGCCGTGTCGCTCCTCGAAGCTGCGCAGGAAGCGGCTGTTGCGGCCGAACCGCGCGCGAAATGTGTGAGACATGTGATAGCTCCAAGAACTGATAAATCGCGCCGTCGGCCGGTCGCGAACAGTTTCGATGTTGAATGAATGCGCCCGCGAAAGGTTTCCGCAAGGCGATCTGGGACGGATCAGGCCTTAGCCGGCGGCGCGCGCGGATTCGACGGAGAGCGGTCGCGGCTGAAATCGAGGTGCCGGAACGCCGGCAGCACAAACGCGACGGTTTCGACGGAAAAGTTGCCGGCCAACATGCCGGCAGCGGGCGGCGGCGCGTAAGCCGCCGAGGCCATGCCACAGCCGAGCACACAGCAAGCCGGCACGTGCTGCTGGTGCGGATCGCCGCCTGGAAGCTGGGCCGCGCCCTCCTGGGTGCAGATGACATTGCCGAAGGCGTCGAGTTGCGAAGCATCGGGGAAGCCGGAGGCGAATGCGCCAAACACCGACTGGAGCACGAGCAAATAGGCCGCGGCGAACGCGGCCGGCATGCTCCATCGTCTCCGCCGGATGTTCAAAAGCCTGCCTCTTCACGCAGCAACGGCAAATACCTAGCACGCGCTCGGCGGGCGGAAAATCGCCAAATTACTGCTGCGGCAACGCAGCGCTTTAAGCCCGCGACGGTTGCTGGCCCTCGGGGATCGAGGTCAACAGGGTATTGCGCGCCGACTTCAGATGCTTGCGGCAGGCGGCGTCGACCTTGCCGAGATCGCGCGATTTGAGCGCCGCGATATAGGCCAGGTGTTCCGCGACCGCCACTTCGTTGCGCTCGCGCTCCTGCGCCTTATTCCACTGGTAGTGGTAGTGGAAGATCATGGCGATGACGTCGTAGAAATCGACGATGAAGCGATTGTGCGACGCGCGGTGGATCAGCCGGTGAAAGCGCTCGTCGAGCTCCGAGAATTCGTTGAAGCGCGTGGCGATCTCGCGCGCCACCCGGCGATGCTCGTCTTCCAGCCGGTCGAGGTCGGCCCAGACCGGGCTGTCGTCCGGCAGGGCGGCGAACGCGGCAGCCGAGCGCAATTCGAACATCTCGCGGATTTCGGTCAATTCCAGCGCGAAAGCGCGGGTAAAACCTTTCAGCACCCAATGGCTGTTGCGGCGTTTCTCGATCAGCCCGAAGCGGGAAAAGCGGATCAGAAACTCGCGCACGCTGGTGGTGCCGACGCCGATCTCGCGCGCCAACTCGAGTTCGTTGATCTGCATGCCGGGCTCGGCGCCGCCGGCAAGCAGCCGCCGCATGAAGGAGCGCTCGATGATCTGCGACAGCGTGTCGGTCTCTTCCTCGGGGAAAAAATCGTCCGGCCGCGGCACGCGCAAAACCGTCTTGCTGCGCTTGTTCCAGGCAATCAGCCCCGTCTCTTCCATGCGCGTAAGGATGGTGCGGATCGTCGTGCGGCTGACGCCGAGCAGCGTGCCAAGCTCGGGCTCGGACGGCAGGCTTTTCGTTTCGTCGAGCAGCCGCAAACCCCGATTGTAGGCGTCTTTGTAGACGTTGTTGCTCTTCGACATCCCCTGCCCCGTTACGCCGGCGCTTGCAGCGGCGGTTTGAAGCGCGATATGACAAATGTTCCAAACGCAAAGGCCCCCAAAAAAGCGAGAATCGCTTTTCGAAAGTCAGCCCTGGTTCCAGTATCCGATCCTCTGCACATCCATAAGAACGCGCGGCGCTGTCACGAAAAAACAATTGACGCAAAACTGTTTTTTCACGATAAAAGACATTAACTGTTAACAGGCGCGTGTCAATCCGCTTGCCGATCCCAGGAACACCCAGGAAACTGCCCGTGAACGCCGCAAACAGCATTCTTCTGTCCCCCGCCGACAATGTCGCGGTCGCCAACGGCCGCATCGAGATCGGCGCGGTACTGCCGGGCGGTGCCGTCGCCACCGCGTTGATCGAACCCGGCCACAAGGTAGCGATCAAGCCAATCGCCGCCGGCGAGGCCGTGGTCAAATACGCTCAGGCGATCGGCCGCGCCACCCAGGACATCGCACCCGGCGAGCATGTCCATTCGCACAATCTGGTCTTCGAGTCCGGGCGTTTGCCGGTGGTGCCGCCGAGCGAAGCCGTGCACGCGACCGAGGCCGACCGCGCCCGCACCTTCATGGGCTACCGTCGCGCCGACGGCCGTGCCGGCACGCGCAACTTCGTCGGCATTCTCGCCAGCGTCAATTGCTCGGCCACCGTTTGCCATGCCATCGCCGACGAGGCGAACCGCACGCTCCTGCCCAGATATCCCGGCATCGACGGCTTCGTTCCGATCGTCCACGGCCAAGGCTGCGGGATGAGCGCCACCGGCGACGGCATGATGGTGCTGCACCGCACGCTGGCCGGCTACGCCCGCCATCCGAATTTCGGCGGCGTGCTGATGGTCGGGCTCGGCTGCGAGGTCAACCAGCTCACCCTCTATGGCCAGAAGGGTGTCGCTGCGGGAAAACGCCATTTCAACATCCAGGAAGCCGGCGGCTCGCGCAAATCGGTCGAGAAGGCGATGCTGGTGCTGGCCGAGATCGCCGAGGAGGTCGACAAGCTTGAGCGTGAGCCGATCCCGGTCAGCGAGATCGTCGTCGGCCTGCAATGTGGCGGCTCGGACGGCATGTCCGGCATCACCGCCAATCCGGCGCTGGGCGCCGCCGTCGACATCCTTGCCGGTGTTGGTGGCATCGGCATCCTCTCCGAGACGACGGAAATCTACGGCGCCGAGCATCTGCTTGCCTACCGTGCGGCGACCCCGGAGATCGCAGCCAGGCTCGATGGCTATGTGAAGTGGTGGGAAGACCATGTCGCCAAGCATGGCGCCTCCATCGACAACAATCCGTCGCCCGGCAACAAGCGCGGCGGCCTGACCACCATCCTGGAGAAGTCGCTTGGCGCGGTCGCCAAGGGCGGACAGACGCCGCTCAACGGCGTCTTTGGCTATGCCGAAAAGGTCACCGGACACGGCTTGGTGTTCATGGACACGCCCGGCTACGACCCGGTTTCCGCCACCGGCCAAGTGGCAGGCGGCGCCAATGTCATCGTCTTCACCACCGGCCGCGGTTCCTGCTTCGGCTGCCGGCCGACGCCGTCGATCAAGGTCGCCAGCAACTCGACCATGTACCACACCATGGAAGAGGACATGGACGTGAATTGCGGCGTCATCGCCTCGGGCGAAAAGACCATCGCCGGCATGGGTCGCGAGATCTTCGAACTGATCGTCGAGACGGCTTCCGGCCGCAAGACAAAGAGCGAGGAGTTCGGCTACGGCGACAACGAGTTCGTGCCCTGGCACCTCGGCGCGACCCTCTAGACCACCCACTAACTGACTTAAGACATGGACGGGCCGGCAAATGGCCGGTGGGAGGCTTTGCATGAAGAAACGCTGTGTCGGCAGCACCGCGCTGGAAATAACCGAGGTCAGCTTCGGCGGCGCGGCGGTCGGCGGCCTCTATCGCGCCTGTTCGCGTGAAGCGGCGATGGAGACGCTACGGGTCGCCTGGGAAGCCGGCCTGCGCTATTTCGATACGGCGCCCTTCTACGGCTTCGGCCTCTCGGAACGCCGCTTCGGCGATTTCCTGCGCGACAAGCCGCGGGACTCCTACGTGCTGTCGACCAAGGTTGGGCGCCTGTTCCGGCCGGTGCCGGAAGACCAGATTCCGGACCATTCTTATGTCGATCCGCTGCCCTTTGCGCTCGACTACGACTATTCCTATGACGGCATCATGCGTTCGGTCGAGTTCAGCTATGCGCGGCTTGGCCTCAATCGAATCGACATTCTGTTCGTCCACGACATCGGCGTCTACACGCATGGCGTCGAGAAAACGAAGCTGCATTTCCGCCAGCTGATGGATGGCGGGCTGAAGGCGCTGGAAGAGCTGAAGTCGTCCAGGGTCATTTCCGCCTACGGCCTTGGCGTCAACGAGGTGCAGATCTGTCTCGATGTGCTGCGCCAGGCGCCGCTCGACTGCATCCTGCTGGCCAGCCGCTATTCGCTGCTCGACCGCACCGCCGAAGCCGAATTGCTGCCGCTTTGCCGGCAACGGCAGACCTCGCTGATCATCGGTGGCGTCTTCAATTCCGGCATCTTGGCGACCGGCCCTGTGCCGGGTGCGCATTTCGACTACCTGCCGGCCACCCAGAACATTCTCGACCGTGTCGCCGCCATGGAAGAAATCGCCGCCGAGGGCGGCTATCCGCTTGCCGCGGCGGCGTTCCAGTTCCCGCTGCACGAGCCTGTGGTCGCTTCTGTGCTGACGGGCACCGCCAAACCGACCAATCTGGGGCGAAATCTCCAACTGCTCGACATCCAGGTGCCCGAAACCGAATTCGCCAAATATGATCCTTACACGGTCGTACAGAAACTCGGCTGACGCGCTGCGGCCTTCGCCCTCGTCGGTTAAACGGCGGATGGCGCGATCAGGAGGCGTAACAATCGGACGCCCCAAAAAGAATGAATATTCCATCTTGACTGGTTGGTGGAATTAATATTCCATACCTTTCGGAGAGGATCTGTAGGGTTTGGCAATGAGATCGGTCTAGCCATAAGGAGACCGATACGAAACACCGCTTGCGTCGACCCAACCTATGCACTATCAAAAAGCGGTAAATGTTTTTTATTGATAAAGTTCCGTTTGGGCAGCGCCTATCCAAACCGAGCTTCAGCAACGTTCACCGGGCGACTTAGGGAGGAAGCCTTATGAAATTCGTGACCAGCATTCTCAACCGCCGCGCCGTCGTGGCCCTCGCCGCTGCCTCGATGCTTGCCGGCGTGGTGCACTCGGCGCCGGCTCACGCCGCGGACGTGACCATTCCGATCATCGTCAAGGACACCACCTCTTTCTACTGGCAGATCGTTCTGGCGGGCGCCCGCAAGGCCGGCAAGGACCTCGGTGTCAACGTGCCGGAGCTCGGCGCCCAGGCGGAGACCGACGTCAACGGCCAGATCTCGATCCTCGAGAACGCCGTCGCCGGCACCCCGGCTGCCGTCGTCATCGCGCCGACCGAAGCCAAGGCGCTCGGCAAGCCGATCGATGAGGCAGCCACCAAGGTCAAGATCATCGGCATCGACTCCGGCGCCGACTCCAAGGCCTTCACTTCGTTCCTGACCACCGACAATATCCAGGGCGGCCGGGTCGCCGCTGACGGGCTGGCGGCCGCGATCGCCGAAGCCAATGGCGGCAAAGTCGAGGGCGACGTCGCCCTGATCACCGCGCTTCCGGGTGCCGGTTCGCTCGAACAGCGCGCCCAGGGCTTCAAGGAGCAGCTTGCCGCCAAATATCCCGGCCTCAAGCTTGTCGCCGACAAGTACGCCGACGGCCAAGCCACTACCGGCCTCAACATCGCGACCGACCTGATAACCGCCAACCCGAACCTCAAGGGCATCTTCGCCTCCAACCTGATCATGGCGCAGGGCGTCGGTCAGGCGATCGCCGAGAACAGCCTGGCCGGCAAGGTCGGACTCGTCGGCTTCGACAGCGACGAGAAGCTGATCAAGTTCCTCAACGACGGCGTCATTTCGGCTCTCGTCGTCCAGGATCCGTACCGGATGGGCTATGACGGCATCAAGACGGCGCTCGCGGCCTCGAAAGGCGAGAAGGTCGAGGCCAATGTCGATACCGGCGCCAACCTCGTCACCAAGGCCAATATGAAGGATCCGAAGATCGACGCGCTGCTCAATCCGAAGCTCGACTGAGCACCGGCATTGGCGCACCGTTTCCGGGGCCTCATTGCCCCGGAAACACCCTGAAAGTGCTTCGAAATCAGCCGGCTTCAATACCCTTGACGATGCGACCCGGCCAGCATCGCTACGTGCCAATCGTGAGGCCAATCTGGGAGGATTGTCATGACATCGACGGCGCAGGAACTGCATCCGGCCCCAACGCTGGAACCGGGCAGGACGATCCTCGAACTCAAGGGCTTGGAGAAGCGATATCCTGGCACGCACGCGCTGAAGCCGGTTAACCTCGCCTTCAAGGCCAGCGAAATCCACGCCATTGTCGGCGAGAACGGTGCCGGCAAATCCACCCTGATCAAGCTGCTGACCGGCGTCATGCCGCGCACCTCCGGCGACGTCATCTGGGAGGGCAAGCCGGCAGCGCTGGCGACGCCGCATGAGGCGATGGCGCTGGGCATCAATGCTGTGCATCAGGAGGTCGTTCTGTGCCGCCATCTCACTGTCGCAGCCAACATGTTCCTCGGCGAGGAGGATTCCCGCTTCGGCATCCTGCAGCAGCGGGCCATGGTCAGGGAAGCGCAGAAGATCATCGACGATCTCGGCTTTGATCTGCCGGCGCATGTCGTGCTGGGTGACCTGACCATAGGCCAGCAGCAGCTGATCGCCGCCGCCCGCGCCACCGTGCGCGGCACCAAGTTCCTGATCTTCGACGAGCCGACTGCCTATCTCACCCGGAAGGAAGCCGACCAGCTGTTCACGCTGATCCGCCGGCTGAAGGGCGAAGGCGTCACCATCATCTACATCAGCCACCGCATGGAAGAGGTGTTCGAGCTCGCCGACCGCGTCTCGGTGCTGCGCGACGGCACGCTTGTCGGCACCAGGAACATCGCCGAAACCAACGACGCCGAGCTGGTCAAGATGATGATCAACCGCTCGATCGAGCAAGTCTATCACAAGGAGCATTTTACCCCGGGCGCGACGCTGCTCGAAGCCAGAAATCTCTCCGGCAAGGGCTTCGAAAATGTCTCGATGAAGGTCCGTGCCGGCGAAATCGTCGGGCTCTACGGCCTGATCGGTGCCGGGCGCAGCGAGTTCGTCACCACGCTTTACGGCCGTCATCGCAAGTCGGCCGGCCAGATCCTCTGGGAGGGCAAGGCGGTTCAGGTCAATTCCGAGCATGACGCTATCAGGCTCGGCATGGCGCTGGCGCCGGAAAGCCGCCGCGACCAGGGCCTCTGCCTCAACCTGCCGGTCGGCCTCAATCTCAATCTGCCGATCTACAAGCGCATCTCCAGCAATCTGCTGATCTCCAGCGCACAGGAGAAGACCGAGGCGGATCGCCAGATCGCCAATCTCAGGATCAAGACACCGACGCGCAACGCGCTCGCCTCCAGCCTGTCCGGCGGCAACCAGCAGAAGATCGTCATCGGCAAGTGGCTGGCGCACGGCGCCAAGCTGTTCATCTTCGACGAGCCGACAGTCGGCGTCGATGTCGGCACCAAGGCCGAGATCTACCGCCTGTTCAGCGCGCTTTTGTCCAATGGCGCCGGCATCATCCTGATCTCGTCCTATCTGCCCGAGGTCTATGAACTGGCCGACACACTGCATGTGTTCCGGCGCGGCAAACTGGTGGCCACTCATGGATTCCGCACTGCCGACCATGAGGAGATCCTCACCCAAGCGCTGGCCGAGAAACAAGAAAAACCGGGAGGACAGATATGAGCACCGAGGCGATCCCGGCCGAAAGGCCGAAACGCAACTACAACGCCCTGTTCGGGCTGACACTGCTGGCGCTGCTGGTATTGTTGTGGGTCATCCTGTCGGTGGCGACGCCGAGCTTCGCCTCCGCCAACAACATCTCGAATCTGCTGCGGCAAGGTTCGATGATCGCCATCCTGGCAGTCGGCCAGACCTTCGTCATCATCACCGGAGGCATCGACCTTTCCGTCGGCGCCGTCGTCGGCTTCGCCACCGTCATCGTGGCGATGTTGATCAATGCCGGCGTGCCGATTTTCCTCGCCATCCTGATCACCTTGCTGGTCGGCGTCGCCATCGGCATGTTCCATGGCTTTGGCATCGTCAGAATGGGCCTGCCGCCCTTCATCATCACGCTGGCGACGCTGACATCCTTGCGCGGCATCGGCCTCTTGATGACCAACGGCAACTCGATCTCGATCAACAACGATGCCTTCCAACTGTTTTCGCGCAGCTCGTTTCTCGGCGTCCCCAATCTGTTCTGGATGGTGATCCTCGTCGGCATCCCCGCCTACATCTTCCTGCATCACAGCCGCTGGGGCCGGTATCTGTTCTCGGTCGGCTCCAACGCCGAGGCATCGCGCCTGTCCGGTGTCAACGTCCAGCGCACCATCTACATGGCATATACGCTGTCGGGCCTCTGTGCGGCTTTTGTCGGCGTGCTGCTTGCCTCGCGCATCGGCATCGGCAATCCGACACAGGCCGAGGGCTGGGAGTTGCAGGCGATCGCCTCGTCGGTGATCGGCGGCACCTCGCTGTTCGGCGCCGTCGGCTCGGTGCACGGACCGCTGCTCGGCGCCTTCATCCTCGCCACCATCAACAACGGCGCCAATCTCTTGAACGTCAATGCCTTCTGGCAGCGCATCATTACCGGCGTGCTAATTATCGTCATCGTCTATTTCGACGGCCTGCGCCGCCGCGGCAAGTAGACCATATTAACAACCGCCGGCCCGGCGCTAGCCGGGCCGGCGGTTTCATGAACAGACTGGATTGAACTATGAAAGCCGTCGTCTGCCGCTCGCCCGGTGAGCTTGTTCTGGAAGACCGCCCGGCGCCAGGCACTCCGCCCTCTGGCTGGGCGCTGGTCGCGGTCAGTCATGTCGGCATCTGCGGCACCGACTATCATATCTTCGATGGCAAGCATCCGTTCCTCGCTTATCCCCGCATCATGGGCCACGAGGTTTCCGGCACTGTGATCGAGGCCGGCGAAGGCGTCGATCTGGCCGTTGGCGAACCGGTGATCATCAATCCCTATCTCGCTTGCGGCAAATGCATCGCCTGCCGGCAAGGCAAGCCTAATTGCTGCGTCCGGATCGAGGTGCTCGGCGTCCACCGCGACGGCGCCATGTGCGAACGGATCCTGGTGCCGGCGCAGAACCTCTACCCGGCCAACGGCCTGTCGCTGGCCGACGCCGCCGCCGTCGAATTCCTGGCGATCGGGGCGCATGCCGTTCGGCGCTCGCTGGCGCAGCCCGGCGCGCGCACGCTGGTCATCGGCGCCGGGCCGATCGGGCTCGGCACGGCACTGTTTGCCCGCATCGCCGGTCTGGACGTGACGCTGCTCGACATGAGTGCCGAGAGGCTGGGTTTCGCCGCAAGCGAACTCGACTTCGCCACCCTCGACGGCTCGAAGGGATCGGCAACCGATCTGGCGCGGGAGGCGACTGACGGCGAAGGCTTTGACGTGGTTTTCGACGCCACTGGCAACACCCAGTCAGTCCAGTCGGCTTTCGCCCATGTCGCGCATGGCGGGGCGCTGGTCCTGGTCAGCGTCGTCAAGGACGACATCGTCTTTTCCGACCCCGAATTCCACAAGCGCGAGATGACGCTGATCGGCAGCCGCAACGCGCTGCGCGCCGACTTCGACCATGTCGCCGCCTCGATCCGCGACGGCGCGGTGCCGCTGGCAAAGCTCGTCACCCATCGCACGACGCTTGGCGACACACCGCGCGACCTCGCCCGCTGGGCGCATGAGAAATCCGGCCTGATCAAGGCGGTCATTCAGGTCAGATGAGACCGGGATAGACGCGCACCTATCTACCGCGCCGATAATTTGAGCTCGACGCGCTCAGCCGGAAAGCGCGTTTCGGCGAACTGGATCGGCTGGCCGTCCGGCGTGACGTTGACCGCGACCGTGACCAGCACGATGGCGCCGGACTGCAGATCGAGATCGGCGAGATCGGCGGCATCTGCGTGGCGCGCCGACAGCACTGTCGATTGCCTGAGATAGTCACTGATGCCGAAACGCTGGAGCGAGGCGGTCACCGATCCAGTTTCCGCGATAGCGGTCTCGATGCCTTCGAAGCGTTTCGCATCGAACCAGCCGGTGGCACGCGAGACCGGCTGTCCGTCGGCTTCGCCGCGCGTCTCAAGGCGTATGACATTCGAACCCTTGGCAAGCCCCAGCCCTTCGGCGACGCGCCGGCTGGCCGGCTCGACCGCCGATTCGAGCAGCACGCTGCGGCGCTCCGTCGCCTGCCCTTGCAAGCCCTCCGAAAAACGGGTGCGGGCGCCGATCGGATAGGACAGCCGCTTGCGCGAAAGCACGAAAGTGCCACGCCCCTGTTCGGCCCTCAGCACGCCATCCTGCACCAGTGCTGCGATGGCGCTGCGCACCGTATGGCGGTTGACGCCATAACGCTCCGCCAGTGCAATCTCCGGTGGCAGCGCGGCATTCTCGGCAAAGTCGCCGATGGCGATCGAATGCAGGATCTGGTCGGCGATCTGCCGCCACAGCGAGACGCCGCTGCGCCGCTCTATGCTGCTGGCAATCTGCTGCCCGATCATCTCTTGCCCCGATCTTTTTCGCCCTGTCATCCATCTGTCATGGACACGCTTTAGAGAATAGGTATAATTTGTATAATTGTCTACATCATTATACAAATTCGGACGAGAAGGAATGGCTGCCATGCGAGGACAGGAAGCGCGCGATCAGGCTGAGCGCAAGGCCGTCATGGCGACGCTGGCGCAATCGACCGGCGACGATATCGTCCGCCTTTGGAACGCAGCCGGCCTGCCTTCGGAAGCAGAACTCCTGCGCGGTCCCGAAACCGGCCTGGTCACCGTGCGTGGCCGCATCGGCGGCGGCGGCGCACCATTCAATGTCGGCGAGGCGACGGTCACCCGCGCTACCGTCCGGCTCGCATCCGGACAGGTCGGCCACTGCTACGCGCTCGGCCGTGACAAGCAGAAAGCAAAACTGGCGGCGATCGCCGACGCGCTCTGGCAGGATCCTGCCCTGCGCCGCGAGGTCGAGACAAAACTCATTGCGCCGCTGCAGGCCGCACTTGCCGGCGCACGTGAACGGCGGCGCGCCGAGACGGCGGCAACGAAGGTCGATTTCTTCACCATGGTACGCGGAGAAGACTGATGGACATCGCAACGCAAGCGATCGAGGGCGGCTTTGCCGATCCGGTGTTCGACGCCCAGACGGTGTTCCGCGCCGTGATGGATGCGATGGCGCGGCCAGGCACCCTGCAGCCCCTGCCGATCTTTGCCCGCCCGCCGGCGCCACTGTCGGCCACCGCCGGCGCCATCGCGCTGGCGCTGTGCGACAACGACACGCCGCTCTGGCTCGACCCCGTTTTGCAGGCCCCAGCAGCGGTGAAATCCTGGCTCGGCTTCCACACCGGCGCGCCGCTGGCCAATACGCCGGCCGACGCGCATTTCGCGCTGATCGCCACGCCGGCCGAGATGATGTCGCTCGATGGCTTTTCGCAGGGCACCCAGGACTATCCCGACCGCTCCACAACGCTGATCCTGCAGGTGAGCGATATCGTTTCAGGCGCCCCTCTGCTGCTCGAAGGTCCCGGCATCGAAATGACTGCAACCATCGCGCCGGCGCAGATGCCGCGCCATTTCGTCGAGCAATGGAAGCAGAACAACCAGCGCTTTCCGCGTGGCGTCGACATCATCCTTGCCACCCCCGACGGCGTTGCCTGCCTGCCGCGCACGACGCGCATCAAGACGATGGAGGCGTGATATGTATGTCGCGGTAAAAGGCGGCGAAGCGGCCATTGCCAACGCCCACTCCCTGCTCGCCGACCGCCGGCGCGGCGATCGTTCCGTGCCGGCGCTGCGCCTCGACCAGATCGTCGAGCAGCTGGCGCTCGGCGTCGACCGGGTGATGAGCGAGGGTTCGCTCTACGACCGCGAGCTGGCGGCCCTCGCCATCGTTCAGGCGCGCGGCGACATGATCGAGGCGATCTTCCTGGTTCGTGCCTATCGGACCACGCTGCCACGCTTCGGCTATACCAAGGCGATCGACACTGGCGCGATGCTGGTCGAGCGGCGCGTTTCGGCGACCTACAAGGATCTTCCTGGCGGCCAGCTGCTCGGCCCGACTTTCGACTACACTCACCGGCTGCTCGATCCCGAGCTCGCCGCGGGCGGCGATGTCGCCGAGCCGCTGCAGCGTGCCAGCGAGGCGGAAGCCATGCCGCGCGTCTCCGCGATCCTCGCCCGCGAAGGCCTGATCGAGCCTGATGGCGACATGCCGCAGGATCATGTCCCCGGCGACATCACCCGCGAGCCGCTGGAATTCCCGATGGCCCGCGACATCCGCCTGCAGGCGCTGTCACGCGGCGACGAGGGTTTTCTGCTGGCGCTCGGCTATTCCACCCAGCGCGGCTACGCCCGCAACCATCCCTTCGTCGGCGAAGTTCGCATCGGTGAGGTCGAGCTGGAACTCGATGTGCCGGAGCTGCCCTTCGCGGTACCGCTCGGCTCCGTGCGCGTCACCGAGTGCCAGATGGTCAACCAGTTCAAGGGCTCGGCCAAGGCGCCGCCGCAATTCACCCGCGGCTACGGCCTCGTCTTCGGTCAGAGCGAGCGCAAGGCGATGGCCATGGCACTGTGCGACCGGGCGTTACGCGCTTCGGAATTCGGCGAAGACGTCGTCGCCGCTGCCCAGGACGAGGAGTTCGTCATCTCGCATTCCGACAATGTCCAGGCGACCGGCTTCGTCGAGCATCTGAAGCTGCCGCACTATGTCGACTTCCAGGCCGAGCTCGACCTCGTGCGCCGCATGCGCGCCGAGCATGACGCCCGCGAAAACGCAGGCAAAGTCGAAGAGAAGAGGCAGGCTGCGGAATGACTTCAGTTAGCTCCACCACCATGATCTCGTGGGAATGGCCGCTACACCCCTCCGGATCCGCCGTAGCCGCTACTGCCGCCAACGGTTTCGCCATTCGCGCCTTCCTTCGGCGCAGGAAGAACCATTCTTCGAAGGACAAAGGCAACCACGCCGACAAACACCAGCAACAGGATTCCGATGTGCATCCATCCGGTTGGAGTCATCCGAGCCTGGCCCTTCTTCCGCGTCTTGGAAGTCAATTCGGTAGCACACAGCGGAAGCGATCGCCATGACCGACATCGCCACTTACAACTTCGCCTATCTCGACGAGCAGACCAAGCGGATGATCCGCCGCGCGATCCTCAAGGGCATAGCCGTTCCCGGCTATCAGGTGCCGTTCGCCTCGCGCGAAATGCCGATGCCTTATGGCTGGGGCACCGGCGGCGTCCAGGTCACGGCTTCGATCATCGGCCCTGAAGACGTGCTCAAAGTCATTGACCAGGGCGCCGACGACACCACCAACGCGGTTTCAATCCGTGCGTTCTTCAAGAAGGTCGCCAATGTCGCCGTCACCACCGAGACGGCCAAGGCGACCATCATACAGACCCGCCACCGCATTCCCGAACATCCACTGAGCGCGGGCCAGGTGCTGGTCTACCAGGTGCCAATTCCCGAACCGTTGCGCTTCCTCGAACCGCGCGAAACGGAAACGCGCAAGATGCATGCGCTGGAGGAATACGGCCTCATGCATGTGAAGCTCTACGAGGACATCGCCAGGCACGGCCGCATTGCCACTACCTATGCCTACCCGGTCAAGGTCGAGGGCCGCTATGTGATGGATCCCTCGCCAACGCCGAAATTCGACAACCCAAAGATGCACCATTCGCCGGCTCTGCAACTGTTCGGCGCCGGCCGCGAAAAGCGCATCTATGCGCTGCCGCCCTTCACCGATGTGGTCAGCCTCGATTTCGAGGACCATCCGTTCGAGGTGCAGACCTTCGACCAGCCCTGCGCGCTGTGCGCGGCCGAGAAGGTCTATCTCGACGAGGTCATCCTCGACGACCATGGCGGCCACATGTTCGTCTGCTCCGACACCGACCATTGCGAGAAACGGCGCGAAGGAGGCCATCGTGGCCGTCTTGCGCCCGAAACGATGGAGCCGGCGCAATGACCGACGAACCACTGCTGCGCGTTTCCGCGCTATCCAAATTCTACGGCTCGCGTGTCGGCTGCGAAAACGTCACATTCGACCTTTGGCCGGGCGAGGTGCTGGCGGTAGTCGGCGAATCCGGTTCCGGCAAGACGACGCTGCTCAACTGCCTCTCGACCAGATTGCTGCCGAGTTCCGGCACCGCCAGCTACCGCATGCGCGACGGTCAGTTCCGCGAACTCTACCGCATGAGCGAGGCCGAGCGCCGCTTCCTGATGCGCACCGACTGGGGCTTTGTCCACCAGAACCCCGCCGACGGGCTGCGCATGACGGTGTCCGCCGGCGCCAATGTCGGGGAGCGGCTGATGGCGGTCGGCGACCGCCACTATGGGAAAATCCGCGCCACTGCGGTCGACTGGCTGTCACGCGTCGAGATCGACGAGGACCGCATCGACGACGAGCCGCGCGCCTTCTCCGGCGGCATGCGCCAGCGCCTGCAGATCGCCCGCAATCTCGTCACCGGGCCGCGGCTGGTGTTCATGGACGAGCCGACCGGCGGCCTCGACGTTTCCGTGCAGGCGCGTCTGCTCGACCTGTTGCGCGGGCTGGTCACCGATCTCGGCCTTGCGGCAATCGTCGTCACCCACGACCTCGCAGTGGCACGTCTGCTGTCGCAACGCATGATGGTGATGAAGGACGGCCGCGTCGTCGAAAGCGGCCTCACCGACCGCGTGCTCGACGATCCGCGCGCGCCCTACACCCAGCTCCTTGTTTCTTCCATTCTGCAGGTGTGATCATGGCAACCCCGCTCGTCGTCTCCGATGTCGCCAAGAGCTTCACCATGCATCTGCGCGACGGCATCAAACTGCCTGTCGTCACCGGCGTGTCGTTCTCGATCAGGGCCGGCGAGTGCGCCGTGCTCGGCGGCCCTTCCGGCGCCGGCAAGAGCTCGATCCTGAAGATGCTCTACGGCAACTATGCGGTCGACGAAGGCCAGATCATCGTCCAGCACGAGGACGGGCTCATCGATCTCGCGACGGCGAGCCCGCGCACCGTGCTTGCCGTGCGCCGGCTCACGATCGGCTATGTCAGCCAGTTCCTGCGCACAGTGCCGCGCGTCCCCGCCCTCGATGTCGTCGCCGAACCGCTGGTCGAGCGCGGCGAGGACCGTGAAGTTGCGCGCGGCAAGGCGCGCGCCTTGCTGGGGCAGCTCAACCTGCCGGAAAAACTTTGGGCACTGCCGCCGGCGACCTTTTCCGGCGGCGAACAGCAGCGCGTCAACATCGCGCGCGGCTTCATCACCGAGCACCCGATCCTGCTGCTCGACGAGCCGACCGCTTCGCTCGATGCCAGGAACCGCGAAGTCGTGATTACGCTGATCGCGGCCAAGAAGGCGGCCGGCGTCGCCCTGCTTGGCATCTTCCATGACCGCGACGTGCGCGAGGCGGTAGCCGACCGCGTCATCGACGTGACCGCTTTTGCCGCCGGGAAAATCGCCGCATGACGCGAAAATTGTCGGAAACGCCGCTGGTCCACGAGACAGCGGAAGTCGAGAATTCGACGCTTGGCCGCTGGACCGAAATCGCCGAACGATGCCGGGTTTCGGAGAGCACGATCGGCGACTATTCCTACATGATGCAGGACTGCGGCGTCTGGTGCGCGACGATCGGCAAGTTCGCCAACATCGCCGCCAATGTGCGCATCAACGCCACCAACCACCCGACGTGGCGGCCGACGCTGCACCATTTCACCTATCGCGCCTCGGATTATTGGGACGACGCCGAGCACGAGAGCGAATTCTTCGCCCAGCGCCGCGCCAGACGCGTCACCATCGGCCACGACACCCGGCTTGGCCACGGCTCGACCGTCCTGCCCGGCGTCACCGTGGGCGACGGTGCGGCGGTCGGCGCCGGTGCGGTGGTGTCGAAGGACGTTGCGCCCTACACCATCGTCGGCGGCGTGCCGGCGAAACCAATCCGCGAACGCTTCGACCGCCACACGGCGGAACGTTATCAGGCACTCGCCTGGTGGGATTGGGACCATGCCCGCCTGCGCGCCGCGCTCTACGATTTCCGCGCCCTTTCGGCGGAAGCGTTTCTGGAAAAATACGGCAGCTGAAGGGGGTGAATGGTGAATAGAAGGGCCTTCACCAGCCTCTTCTGGCTGCCACCGTCACCATTCACCATTCACGGCGCGCCGCCCAAGCCTGTGGGCGGTAACAAAACTGACATCAATCCGACACCGCAGGTTCATGGCCTTGCGCTAGCGATGGTTAACAGACCTTCGAAACGCGACTGGACTGGAACTTGCCTATGTCAGCAACCTCAGCCACGCTCGAAATCCGCGGCGTCACCCGCCGGTTTGGCAAGAACACCGCCGTCAGCAATGTCGATATCTCGATCCCGCACGGTCAGATGGTCGGCATCATCGGCCGCTCCGGCGCCGGCAAGTCGACCCTTTTGCACATGATCAACCGCCTCATCGATCCGAGCCAAGGGTCGATTTTCTTTGACGGTGCCGAAGTCTCCAGCCTGCGCGGCTCGCTGCTCAGGCGCTGGCAGCGCGATTGCGCCATGATCTTTCAGCAATTCAACCTGGTGCCGCGTCTCGACGTGCTGACCAATGTGCTGCTCGGCCGGCTCAATCACCGCTCGACGATTGTCAATCTGCTCGGTGTCTTCTCTCGCGAGGAACGGGCCGAGGCGATAGCGGCGCTCGAGCGTCTCGACATTGCCCGCACGGCGCTGCAGCCGGCCGGCACCTTGTCCGGCGGCCAGCAGCAGCGCGTCGCGATCGCCCGCGCCATGATGCAGCAGCCGAAAGTTATCCTCGCCGACGAGCCGATCGCCTCGCTCGACCCGCTCAATGCCAAGGTGGTGATGGATTCGCTGCAGGACATCAATCTGCGCGAAGGCATGACCGTCGTCACCAATCTGCACACGCTGGATACTGCGCGCACCTATTGCAACCGCATCATCGGCATGGCTGCCGGCAAGGTCGTGTTCGACGGCCCACCCGAAGATCTCAACCGTGAGGCGGTGCGCATGGTCTACGGTGCCGACAGCAATGGCGGCGAAATCTCCGAGGCCATCACCTCGACCAGCGTCACCATCAAGCAAAAAATCGCCGCATCCGCAGGACCGCTCGAGCCCGCATTTCCTGGCTATTAGTTCCATGATCCCCGACAGGTGGATACCGGTATCCAGAAAGGATCATGGACAAACAAAAGAGCGCCTGGATCGCCAGCCCGCGTCAAGGGCGCTGTCAAAATTCGAACGCTACCGGCGCGATGCCGGAATCAACAGGAGAGACGCGAAATGTTTAGAAAGATACTTTTCGGTGCCGTTTCCATCCTCGCCATGGCGATGGGCGCGGTCCAGGCACAGGACCTGAAGGAATTCCGCGTCGGCATTCTGGGCGGCGAGAACGAAGCCGATCGCCTGCGCAACTATCAGTGCTTTGCCGACCACATCAAGGAAGTGCTGGGCGTCGAGAAAGTTTCGCTGTTCCCGGCCGCCGACTACGACGGCGTCATCCAGGGCCTGCTCGGCGGCACGCTTGACTATGCCGAGCTCGGCGCTTCCGCCTATGCCAAGATCTATCTCGAAAACAAGGACGCGGTTCAACCGATCCTGACGACGATCCAGACCGACGGTTCGACCGGCTACCATTCGGTCATGGTCGCCCGTGCCGATTCCGGCATCAAGACACTCGCCGACATGAAGGGCAAGAAACTCGGTTTCGCCGATCCCGATTCGACTTCTGGTTATCTGATCCCAGTCACGTCACTGCCCAAGGACATCGGCCTGGATGTGAAGAGCTACTTCGCGTCGACCGGTTTCGGTGGCGGCCATGAACAGCTTGTCCTTGAAGTCCTGAAGGGCACCTTCGATGCCGGCACCACCTGGGCCTCCGGCGTCGGCGATTTCAAGGACGGCTACAGCTCGGGCAACCTCCGCAAGATGGTCGACAAGGGCGTGCTCAAGATGGACGACCTCGTCGAATTGTGGCAGTCGCCGATGATCCCGAACGGCCCGTTGGTCTTGCGTACGTCCATCGACGCCGGCGCCAAGCAGAAGATCACCGATTTCCTGACCAAGCTTCCGGAAACCGATCCGGCCTGTTTCTCCGCGATACAAGGCGGCGACTTCAAGGGCTATTCGCCGGTCACCCCGGAATTCTATCAGGCAATCATCGATGCCCGTAAGGCGAAGATCGGCTCGTAAGTAAACTGCCACAACGCCGCCGGGCCATGTGCCGCCGGCGGCGTTGCCGCATCAGGGGCCGGGGATCTATCGATGAGTGCGACCGATGTTTACCACGCGCCTGCGCTTTCACCGGAGGCAGCCACAGTCGAGCGGCACTGGCGCGACCTCGCCGCTCGCCGGCGCCTTTACACGATCGGTGGCCTGGCTTTCCTGTTTCTTGCACTCTCTGGCTCGCTCTGGTTCGCCAACGAAACCAACGCCGGAAAGTTCTTCGACCGCCTTTCCTACATCGCCGACTTTTTCACCGAATTGAAGCCGCGCGACTGGTTCGACCCGGTGCGCGCGCTGTTCGACCTGCCTTCCGCCTATGACGATGGCAGCCTCAAGTTCGACTACCCCGAAGGTCGGGTCTACCTGACCCAAGGCATCTACATTCCGGAGTATTTCCACCGGATGATCGAGACGCTGAACATTGCCCTGTTTTCGACGCTGGTGGGCTCCACATTCGGTTTCCTGCTCTGCTTCCTGGCTGCAGGCAACATCACGGCCAGCCGCTGGCTCCGCTTCACCACGCGCCGCTTCCTTGAAATCGTCCGCGCCTTTCCGGAAATCGTCATCGCCGGCTTCTTTCTGGCGGTCTTCTCGCTTGGACCGATTCCGGCGATCCTCGCGGTCAGCATCCATACCGTCGGCGCGCTCGGAAAAATGTTCTTCGAAGTGGTCGAAAATGCCGACATGAAGCCTGAAGAAGGCTTGCGGGCTGTTGGCGCCAACTGGATCGAACGGGTGTGGTTCGGCATCGTGCCTCAGGTCCTGCCCAATTTCATGAGCTACTTCCTGCTCCGCTTCGAGATCAATGTGCGCGCTTCGACCATTCTCGGTGCCGTCGGCGCCGGCGGCATCGGCGAATCCCTGCGTCTTTCGATCGGCCGGGGCCATGAGGCCAAGACCATTGCCATCGTCTTTCTGCTGTTCTGCACGATAGTCTCTGTCGACCAGTTTTCGGCATGGCTGAGGCATCGTCTTGTCGGCCGGCAGGCGTTCGCATACGGGCGCGGAGAGTAACACCATGAACGCCGATGCCATCGACGACATCGCCGCTCGCCACCCGGACGCCTTCCGGCGCTCCCTATGGAAGCGCTACGCCGTCCCGATCGGCATCCTTCTCTGCATTCTCTACACCTTCTATTGCGCGTGGTTCTTCTCGATCGCCACCGTGCTCGAAAAGGCGAACTGGAATCTTGCCGGCGCTTATCTCGCCGACTGGGTGTCTTACGAAATCCGGCCCGACATCGAGTTCAAAGATAGCTATCTGACGATCGACTACTCCCGCTTTTCCAAACTGGGATCCAATCCAGATCCCGACTGGGTGGCCAAGCAGATGGCCGTCATCGAGCGGCAGGTCGACGCAGTGCCGGCACCGGCGATCGCGACCAACAAGTCATCGCAGGATTCGTTCATGGCGCCCGGCGCGCCGACCGCCGAGAACCCGGCCGCCCCGTTGGGCCAATCCGCTCCGGCTGCACCTGAAACGGTGCGCGAAAACGCCGTTGTGGCGGCGACTGTCACCCTTGGCAATGGCCGGATCGCCATCACGCCAAACCTCGTCACCGTGACGCGCGGCGCCGAAAGCGTCATTTTCGACATTGCCAAGGACAGCTCTGTGACGCCACGCACACCGCTGCCCGACTGGATCGAGCAACGCAGGCCAGGCTCGACAGCCTACGTCTCGTTCGGCCTTCTCGGTCGCGCCGAAGTGCAAAATGACGAAGTCGTCGCTTGGAGACGTTTCTTCGGCTGGGCCAATTTCGTCTTTGACACGAACTCGCCATTCTGGGGAAAGCCGTTCGGCGAGGTCGCTTCACTGATCGTCTCCGGGGCCCGCATCGATCCGTCGCGGTCGAACGCAGCGCTCGCCTGGGACAACATCTTCAACAATGCCGAGTGGCAGCATGGAGACGTCTGGCTGAAACTCTTGCAAACCATCGTCATGGCTTTTGTCGGCACGGTGCTGGCCTCGATCGTCGCCTTTCCGCTCGCCTTCCTGGCTGCACGCAACGTCACGCCGAGCCGGATCGCCAATCAGGTGACAAAACGCTTCTTCGATTTCCTGCGCTCGGTCGACATGCTGATCTGGGCGCTGTTCTTCACCCGCGGCTTCGGTCCGGGACCGCTGGCCGGCATGTCGGCCATCTTCTTCACCGACACCGGAACCCTCGGCAAACTCTACTCCGAGGCGCTGGAAAACATCGACGACAAGCAGCGCGAGGGCATCCGCTCGGTTGGCGCCACGCCGGCAATGGTGCAGCGCTACGGCGTGCTGCCCCAGGTTCTGCCGGTATTCCTTAGCCAATCCCTCTATTTCTGGGAATCGAACACCCGGTCAGCGACGATCATAGGCGCCGTCGGCGCCGGCGGCATTGGCCTGAAATTGTGGGAAGCCATGCGCACCAATACCAATTGGGCCAATGTTTTCTACATGGTTGTGCTGATTCTGCTCGTCGTCTTCATCTTCGACAACATCTCCAGCTATCTACGCCGCAAACTGATGGGGACAGTCGGAAACGGCAATGACGAGCGGCGCGAGCGCGCGCCCGCCGGCCTGCCGCCGGCGGCTCAGATCGCCTGAGAGGAAGCTCGGCTGCGTCCTAAGCACCAGCCTTTTTCCAGCCACTCCTGATATGCTTGTAACCGTCGCGGTAGACGACTTCCGGGCTTTCCGAAAAATCGCGCCAGACCTTGGTTGCCGCCGCCAAATCCTTCAGCGAGCGGCCGAAGGCCTCGATCGTCAGCCAGTCGTCATAGCCACTCTTGCCGATGGCCGAAAACGTCTCCTTCCACCGAATGTGGCCGCGCCCAGGTACGCCGCGATCATTCTCCGAAATATGGATATGGACGACATTTTTGTGGTTGCGCGTATAGGCGCCGATCGGGTCGGCCTCCTCGATATTGGCGTGGAACGTGTCGTACATCGCCTTGATATGCGGCCGGTCGATAGCGTCGATATGCTCGGACAGATCGTCCATCGTGTTCAGCAGGTAGCACTCGAAGCGGTTGAGCGCCTCCAGCCCGATGGTGACGTTCCTCTTGCCGGCATGGTCGCCGATGGCGCGTTGCGAGGCAACGGAGCGCTTCTTCTCCGCCGCCGTCGGCCCACTGCCGGAGAAGGCGCCCAGTGTCGAATGCAACGGGCCGCTCAGCGTTTTGGCGCCGAGCGCAGCCGAGCAGTCGATCGCCCACTTCATATAGTCGATGCCGGCCTTGCGCGTTGAACCATCGGCCGAGATCAAGTTCAGCGCCGGATCGCCCATCGCTGAAACGGCGGTGCGCTCCAGCCCGATGCGGTCGAGCAGTTCGCCAAGTTTTGTGTAGTCGTCCGGCGTGCCGGCAAAGATCGGTATCTCGACGCCATCGAAGCCGGTCGCCTTGATATCCCTAAGCAGTGGCTCGTGCTTCTTCGACACGGCCGTCGTCCACAAAAACATGCACATGCCGATTTTCATCGACGCCCCTCCCATCATTGCGAAATCCACAGGGGTGTTGAGATTCAGGTTAGGCCGAGCCGAAAATGGTAGTTTCCGAGAACCGGAGCGGAGCGTACTTTTCGTACGTGAGCACCGGAAGCGCATGAAACTGCCGTTTGCAGGCCGGCATCACCTGAAGATCAGCACCCCGATCAGAGCTTCGTCCAGGCCCCGTTCTTCCTCGACGACTTCACGCAGGCTTCGATGAAGGCCATGCCTTCGACCCCGTCCTGGATGGTCGGGAAGATAACTTCCTTAGCCGGCTTGCCGCCTTTGCGGCGCGCCGCGCGGATGGCGCGGGCCGCCTCCTGGTAGATGTTGGCGAAGCCTTCGAGATAGCCTTCCGGATGGCCTGACGGAACCCGGCTGACGCGCCCGGCGACGGGAAGCGCGCCAGCGCCGTTCCGGGTGATCAACTGCTTCGGCTGGCCGAACGGCGTGTACCAGAGGTAGTTCGGGTCGGCCTGCACCCATTCAAGTCCGCCCTTCGAGCCGTAGATGCGCAGCTTCAGCCCGTTCTCGTGGCCGGGCGCCACCTGGCTCGCCCAGATCATGCCCTTGGCCGGGTGCGACTTGCCGACCGGTTTGAAGCGCAGCATCACGTTGACATTGTCGTCGAGTTGCCGCCCCGGCACGAAGGCGTCGAGATCGGCGGAAAGTGAATCGAGCTCCAGCCCGCAGACGAAGCGCGCGAGATTGTAGGCATGCGTGCCGATGTCGCCCAGCGCACCGCCGGCACCCGCCTGCTTGGGGTCGGAGCGCCAGGCCGCCTGCTTCTGGCCGGTAGCGGCGAGGTCCTCGGTTAGCCAGTCCTGCGGATATTCAGACTGCACGATGCGGATGTCGCCGAGCTGCCCCTTGGCTACCATCTCGCGCGCCTGCCGTACCATCGGATAGGCGGTGTAATTATGCGTCAGCACGAACACTTTGCCGGTCTTTTCGACTAGTGCCGCCAGCTTCTTTGCCTCGGCCAGTGTCGTCGCCAGCGGCTTGTCGCAGATGACATGGATGCCTGCCTCGAGAAAAGCCTTCGCCGCCGGCACATGGACATTGTTGGGCGTGACGATGGCCACCGCCTCGATGCCGTCCGGCCGCTTGGCCTCGGCCTTGGCCATCTCGGCGAACGAGCTGTAGCTGCGCGCCGGATCGAGCCCGAGCTCCTCGGCCGATGCCTTGGCACGCGCCGGGTCGGACGACAGGGCACCTGCGACTAACACGAACTCATTGTCCATGCGCGCCGCGATCCGGTGCACGGCACCGATGAAGGCGCCTTGCCCGCCGCCGACCATGCCGTAGCGGATCGGGCCGCCTCCCGTTTCCGATTTCGATGCGCCGACCATGATTTTCTCCCTCGTCTGAAATACCCCTCCCGCCTTGAGGGGAGGGTGGCCCGAAGGGCCGGGAGGGTCGGTTCATGCCGAGCTCTACGCCCAGCGACCCCACCCCCCGATCCGCTGCGCGGATCGACCCTCCCCTCGAGGGGGAGGGGAAAAAGCGCTAGATTCCCATCATGGCGCGCAGCGACTTTTTGTCGGTCGCGCCGCCGGCGAAATCGTCGAATGCCTTTTCCGTCACCCTGATGATGTGATGCTGGATGAAGGGAGCGCCTTCGGCCGCGCCATCCTCGGGGTGCTTCAGGCAGCATTCCCATTCCAGCACCGCCCATGAATCGTAGTCATATTGGGCGAGTTTGGAGAAGATGCCGCCGAAATCCACCTGTCCGTCGCCGAGCGAGCGGAAACGCCCGGCCCGGTTCGTCCAGCTCTGATAACCGGAATAGACGCCTTGCCGGCCGGTCGGATTGAACTCGGCATCCTTGGCGTGGAACGCCTTGATCCGCTCGTGATAGATGTCGATGAATTCGAGATAGTCGAGCTGCTGCAGCAGGAAATGCGACGGGTCGTAATTGATGTTGCAGCGCTTGTGGCCGCCCACCGCGTCGAGGAACATCTCGAAGGTCGCACCGTCGAAGACGTCCTCGCCCGGATGGATTTCGTAACCGACGTCGACGCCATTGTCCTCATAGACGTCGAGGATCGGCTTCCAGCGTTTTCCCAGTTCGGAAAATGCTTCCTCGATCAATCCCGCCGGCCGTTGCGGCCAAGGATAAAGGTAGGGGAAGGCCAACGCTCCGCAAAACGACACCGACGCCTTAAGCCCGAGATTCTTCGAAGCCTTGGCGCCAAACTTCATCTGTTCGACCGCCCATTGCTGCCTGGCTTTAGGATTATTGTGCAACGCAGGCGGCGCGAAGCCATCGAACTGCGCGTCATAGGCCGGATGCACCGCCACCAACTGTCCCTGCAGATGCGTCGACAGCTCGGTGATCTCAACGCCCGCCTCGGTGCAGATGCCCTTCACTTCGTCGCAATAGGCCTGGGAAGACGCCGCCTTCTCGAGGTCGAACAGCCGGCTGTCCCAGGTCGGGATCTGCACGCCCTTGTAGCCCAGCCCGGCCGCCCATTTGTTGATCGCCGGCAGCGAATTGAACGGTGCCGCATCGCCTGCGAACTGCGCCAGAAATAGCCCAGGACCCTTCATTGTCGACGGCATCGGCATCCTCCCTAATTATCCACGACCAAGCATAGCGCCGATTGAAAGCAGGGCCAGCCTCTTTGGTCTTTTCTCGACAGGCGCTAGTACGCACCGCCATTCTGGTATTACCAAATATGGTCATTTGGTCAAGCGGTGCCACTCGCAACCAGCGCTGCGAAAATTGCCGGGCAGCGGACTAATACGCCAGTTTTATCAATGAAATAATCATGGGCCGGGGCTGCCTTGTAGGATTTCTTGCCGTCCAGATGAAATTGCTGTAGACCTCTTTTCACGCCCAATTGGTCGAACCAGTTTACGACAAATGCTGGAGCGCCTTGGGGAGGAATCATGCAACGCACTCTGGTGGAGTGCGTCGCAGGCGAACTGTTACAGGCGAATTCTGGGAAGGACAGACCATGCATCTTTCGACGCACAACTGGATGCGGGCGGAACCATTGGAGACGACGCTCAAACGCATCAAGAAATTCGGCTATGAGTCGATCGAAATTTCCGGCGAGCCCGAGCAATACAAGACCGATGAGACGCGCGCGCTCCTGAAGGAGCACGGCATCCGCTGCTGGGGGGCGGTGACGCTGATGCTGGGCGAGCGCAATCTCGCCGCCAAGGACCAGGGCCAGCGCGAGCGCTCCGTACAGTACGTCAAGGATGTGCTGACGATGGTGAGCGAACTCGACGGCGAGATCATCACCCTGGTTCCCGCCACCGTCGGCAAGGTGGTGCCGGACGGCACCGAAGAAGAAGAATGGAAATGGGTGGTCGAAGCCACCAGGGAATGCTTCACCCATGCCAAGAAGGTCGGTGTCAAGATCGCGGTCGAGCCACTCAACCGTTTCGAGACCTATCTGTTCAACCGTGGCGCCCAGGCGCTGGCGCTGGCCGATGCAGTCAGCCCCGAATGCGGCGTCTGCCTCGACGCCTACCACATCCACATGGAAGAATTTAACGTCTATGATGCCATCCGGCAGGTCGGCAAGCGCCTGTTCGACTTCCATGTCGCCGACAACAACCGCTTCGCCGCCGGTCTCGGACAGATCGACTGGCCGAAGATCGTCGGCACGCTGAAGGAGGTCGGTTACGATGGCGCGCTGACCAACGAGTTCGTCGCCCCCGTCGACCGCACGCCGGCCGCTCCCTATCCCGACATGGTCGAGCGCAATCCGGTCGACATCTCGCCGGAGCAGCTCAAATTCATTCAGGACCATGGTTCCAGCGTGCTGACGGAAAAGTTCTACACCGATCAGATGCGCATCAACGCTGAAACGTTGCTGCCGTTGATCAAGTAGTCGGTCCGTTGAGAATGAGCCTTCCGCCCTGACCGGCGGCAAGGCCGGGGATGAACATGCGCATCAAGACGGTCCAAGCCTGGTGGGTCCGCATACCGATCGAAGCCGCGAAGCAGCACCGCAGCGACTTCGGTCAAGTGACGACGTTTGACGCCGCCATCCTGCGCATCGAGACCGACGACGGGCTGGTCGGCTGGGGCGAAGGCAAGAATGCTGCCGGCAGCACCGGCAGCTATGGCGCCCTCGTCCACATGCTGAACCACGAGGTCGGCCCGCAGCTGATCGGCTGCGATCCGGCCGACATCGGGGTGATCTGGGAGATGCTCTACAATGGCGTGCGCCACGACAGTGCCGCGCAAAACGGCCACGCCATGCCGCAACTGGCGCGGCGCGGCATCAGCGTCGCTGCGATCAGCGCCGTCGACATCGCGTTGTGGGATATTCTGGGCAAGTCGCAGGGGGTTCCAGTCTGGCGGCTGCTCGGCGGCCGCAAGCTCGACCGCATGCCCGCCTATGCTTCCGGCGGCTGGGCTTCCACCGAGGCGATCGGCGACCAGTTAAAATCCTATATCGCCAAGGGCGGTTTCAAGGCGCTGAAGATGCGGATCGGCGCGATGGACGGCGCTCCGCATCTTTCCGCCGCCCGCGTGCGCGCCGCAAGACAGGCGCTCGGCCCCGAGGTCGACCTGATGGTCGATGCGCATGGCACCTATACGGTGGCGGAAGCCAAGCGCTTCATCCATCTCGCCGGCGATCTCGATCTGGCCTGGTTCGAGGAGCCGGTCATCGCCGACGACAAGCCCGGCATGGCCGAAGTGCGGGCGTCCGGCTCCATCCCGATCGCCACCGGCGAAAGCGAAGCGACGCGCTATGCTTTCCGCGACCTCGCCACGCTCAAGGCGGCCGATATCTTCCAGCCTGACCCGGCTTTTTGCGGCGGCATCAGCGAGGCGATAAAGATCGGCACCATCGCCAGCGCCTTCAATCTGCGCTTTGCGCCGCATCTGTGGGCTGGCGCGCCTTGCTTCTTTGCCGGGCTGCATGTCTGCGCTGCTTCGCCGGCTAGCTTTACCATCGAGTATTCGCTCGGCGCCAACCCGATGATCCACGATCTGATCGAGGAGACTGTCGAAGCAAAGGACGGTATGATGGCGATCCCCGAGAAGCCCGGACTGGGATTCACCCTTTCGGAACGGTTCCTGGAGGCGCACGCGCTACGCGGCTGATCATGAAAGAAAAGAACCTTCTCGCGGAACTCGCTGCCTATCTGTTCTCCCACTCCGACAAGGCGACGGGCCGAACGCCGTCGGAGCGTGAACTGGCGGAGCATTTCGTCGTCAGCCGCGGCCAGATCCGCGAGGCGCTGGCCATCCTCGAAGCCATGCGCATCGTCGAGCGCCGGGCCAAGTCCGGCATCTACATCGACACCAAGCAGGCCAGCGTCGAGGCGATGGCGCTTTTTGCCAGGGCCGGCCTGCCGCTTGATCCGATCCAGATCTACGAGACGGTCGAGTTGCGCAAGATCCACGAGATCAAGGCCGCCGAGCTTGCCTGTTCGCGCGCTACCGAGGAAAATTTCGAGCGGCTGCGCGAAATCCTGAAGGCGTCGGAGGAGCGCATTGCGGCAGGCGAGGGCCTCGCCAAGGAGGACCGCGAATTTCACCTTGAAATCGTGCGGGCAACCAAGAACAGCGTTTTTCACAACATATGCAGCTTCTATTACATGATGGGCGAGCAACGCCTGCCGATCTATTTCAACGATCCCGAACGCAGCGTGCGCTCGCATGCCGAGCACATCCAGATCTACGAGGCGCTGCTGCGCCGCGACGGCAATCTCGCCCAGGCGCTGATGAGTGCCCATCTGCAAGGCGCGGAAAGTTACTGGAAAGGCCTGATCGAAGGCGGCGGGGCAGAACCTCACAGCCCAGCACTCGAACAGGTCTGATATGCCCAAAATCCTGTCGACACACACGCTGCACCCGCGCGCCTCCGCCATGTTGACTGGTGCCGGCGAACTCGTTGTCGCTTCCGCCCTCGATGCGGACACGCTGGCGACTGAGGCGAGGGACGCCGATATCATCATCGTTCGCGCCCCGCTGCCATCAGCGCTGTTCGAAGGTGCTACGAAGCTCCGGGCTGCAATCCGCCATGGCGCCGGGCTCGACATGGTTCCGATGGAAGCGGCCACTGCAGCCGGCGTGCTGGTGGCAAACGTGCCGGCGGTCAATGCACGGTCGGTCGCCGAATACGTGATGTTCGCGACCCTGGCGCTGCTTCGGCGTTTCCGCATGGTGGACCGCGACTTGCGGGCGAAGGGCTGGCTGGCCGGCCGCGACCACACCATTCTCGCCAGCGAGCTCGCCGGCAAGACGATCGGCATTGTCGGCTTCGGCGCCATCGGACAGGCAGTCGGCCATATCGCAGCACATGGTTTCGACCTGAACGTGGTAGCGACGACGCGCAGCATGAGGCCGGCGCCCGATAGGGTCGGCTTCCTGTCGATCGACGCACTGATCGAGCAGAGCGATATCATCGTTCTGTGCTGCCCGCTGACACCGGAGACGCGCGGCCTGATCAACCGCGAGCGCATCGGTCGAATGAAGCCGCATGCGCTGCTGATCAATATTTCGCGCGGGCCGGTGATCGACGACGACGCGCTGATCGAAGCGCTGCAAAAGGGCGGTATCGGCGGTGCCGCGCTCGATGTTTTTGTGACGCAGCCGCTGCCTTCAGATCATCCCTATTTCGGCTTCGACAATGTCATCGTCACGCCGCACATGGCCGGCATCACCGAGCAATCGATGATGCGCATGGGCGTCGGTTCGGCTGATGAAGCCTTGCTGGTGCTGGCCAACAAATTGCCGGTCAATCTGCGCAATCCCGACGTGATCGAGCACTACCGGCGGCGGTTTCCGGCCGATATCTGAGCACCTCAACGGCTAATGCATGTCGCGCAAAAGTGCGCAGCGGTTTTGCGATAACGACATGCATAGAAACAAGAACCTAAAGCGCGTCGCATGAACCCGTTCAGACGCGACGCGCTATAAGCAGTGCCTCGACTTCCGCCGCGATGCGCAGGAGACGGTGGTCGTGGCCGTGGCGCGCCACCAGCATCAGCCCGGCCGGGCGCGCCATTCCCGGCATCGGCAGCGAGATCGCGCAGAGGTCGAACTGGTTGGCGACCTGCGTGTTGCGCAACAGAAGGCCTTCGGTGCGCTCACATAGAGCTTCGTCGCTGGTCATAGACACGATGGTCGGCGCGGAAACCGGTGTGGTCGGCAGGGCCAGCACATCGACGGACGCCAGCCGCTCGTCCATGGCGGCGACAAGCGCCGTGCGGCGGCGGATTACCCTTATATAGGCCGTGGCCGGAACGGCGGCGGCGCGCGACAACGGCTCGCCCACCCGCGGATCGACCGGCGTCGTCGCACCTGTCGCCAGCCAATCTGCATGGACCGCGGCGCCCTCCATTGCCGCGATCGAGGCTCGCTTGGTTACCCCTCGCAAATCGGCAAGGAGGTCATCGATGGACAGATCGGCGAGGTATGCACCCGCAAGCTCTACCTTGCGAACACATCGCTCGAACGCCGCCGAGACCTCTTTTTCCGTATCCTCGAAGAGCGCGCCGCGCGGAATGCCGATGCGCAGTCCGGCAAACGGAAGCGGAACCAGAGCCATAGTCTCCTCGCCCGCCATCACCGCGTCGGCTGCGGCACATTCGGCGACGGTGCGGGCAAGCGGGCCAATAGAGTCCAGCGTGGCCGACAGCGGGAGAACGCCATCACGCGGCACCCGGCGTGCCGTCGGCTTGAACCCGACGACACCGTTCAGCGATGCCGGAATGCGCACCGAACCGCCGGTGTCAGAACCGATCGAGATCTCGCTCGTGCCTTCGGCAACGGAAACACCGGCGCCGGAGGATGAGCCACCCGCAATCCGGCTGGCGTCGGTCGCATTGCCGGGCGTGCCGTAATGCGGGTTGACGCCGATTGCGGTGAAGGCGAATTCGGTCATATTGGTCTTGCCGAAGATGACAGCGCCTGCCTGCCGCAATCGTTGCACGATGACGGCATCCCGCATCGCCGGCGCCGCGGTGCTGAGCAACAATGATCCGGCCGTGGTTGGCTCGCCGGCGACATCGAACAGGTCTTTGATCGACAGAATTGTTCCGTCGAGCGGCCCGAGCGTCACGCCGGCTCTGCGCCGACCATCGGCGGCATCGGCTGCTGCCCGTGCGGCTTCCGGATAGAGCTTTACGAATACGCTTTCATTGTCCGCGCGGACGGCGAGACGCGAAAGGACGACTTCGAGGCGGTCGCGGACGGATTGCATTTTCGGTGTCGGACTCCGGACGCCTGCAACGTCTTACAGGCGACAGCTGGTGCGTGGCCTGCAGAGACATAACCCGGCATAAGCACTTTTGCACCCCTGTCGAACCGAAGGAAGGAGGCGACCTGATGCTCTACAAAGGCAACTGCCACTGCGGCAAGATCGCCTTCGAGGTCGAGGGCGATCTAACCGGAGCCGTGCGATGCAATTGCTCGATCTGCTCGCGCAAAGGCGCGCTGCTATGGGCCGTGCCGCACGGGGCATTGCGGGTGCTTGCTTGGGGCGACGATCTTGGCAGGTACACCTTCGGCAACCATGTCATCGCCCATCGGTTCTGCCGGACCTGCGCCATCCATCCCTTCGCCGAGGATGTCAGCGAAGGGAGCGAACGAAGCGCGTACGTCAACATCCATTGCATAGACGATCTCGATCTGGACGCTGTGCCGATTTTCGACTTCGACGGCCGCGCGGTTTGACGGACCCTCAACTGTCGGCTGCCTTTGGGCCAAGCCGGAACGCCGCCAGGGCCGCCAGCAGCGTCGCGATCCCGCAATAGGCGAACGCACTGGCGACGCCGGCATTGTCGACCAGCAGGCCGCCGAAAACGGCGCCGAGCGCAATGGCCACCTGGAACGTGGCGACCATCAGCCCGCCGGCGCTTTCGGCCTGGTCGGGAGCGGCTCGCACCAGCCAGGTTTGCAGCCCGACCGGCACCGCACCGAAGGCAAAGCCCCAGGCGGCAACCGCCATTGCCGCCACCACGGGTGAGGCACCGAGAACGAGCAGCAGGAGCGCTGACAATGCAATCAGCAGAGGCGCCAGGCCGACTGCTGCCTTGAGATTGCGCTCGGCCATGAAGCCGCCGGCGAAATTGCCGAAGAACCCACCAATCCCGTAGGCGAGCAGCACCAGCGAGATCGTCTCGATATCCAGTGCCGGAACGTTCTCGAGAAATGGCCGGACATAGGTGAAGCCGGCAAAGTGTCCCGAGGCCACCAGCACGACCACCAGAAGTGCTGCCCTGATCGTCGACCGCTTCATCACCTCCAGCAAGGTGCGAAAACTGGCAACGCCCGCCGGCGGCAGCTTCGGAAGGGTGGCGACCTGCATCAGCAGCGCCAGCGCCCCGACAACAGCCGCAATCATGAAGGCCGTTCGCCATCCCCAGACGTCGCCGACATAGGCGCCGACCGGGGCCGCACAGACCGTCGCCACCGAAACGCCGGTGAGAATGATCGACATGGCGCGCGGCATCAGCCGCATCGGAACAAGCCGCATCGCCATCGCCGCCGACATCGACCAGAAGCCGCCGAGGCTGATCCCGAGCATGATGCGGGCGATCAGAAGAACGGGAAGCGAGGACGCAAACGCCGCCAGGAGGTTCGACAGGATCAGGAGGACCGTCAGCGCCCACATGACCAGTCTGCGATCGAGCCGTTTGGTGATGATAGCCATAGTCGGGGCGGCGATCGCGCCGACAACGGCCGTCGCTGTCACCGCTTGGCCGGCAGTGCCCTCCGTCACACCGAGGTCCTGCGCCAGCGGCGTCAACAGGCTGGCAGGCAGGAATTCTGCGGTTACGAGCCCAAACACACCGAGCGCGAGGGATACGACCGCCCCCCACGCCGGCTCGGCTCGCTCGTCGCTTTCGGCGGGATCGAGAACGACGTCCATGATGCCTGTCGCGGGTTCGGTCATGATGGGATCTCCGATCTGGTTGCAGCGCAACATTTGGCTGCAGTGCAACATAGGGAGTGACCGTCTGGAGTTTCCATGCTAGAAACACCATCATGCTTGACCATTCGTCCAAAGTTCCGGTCACTGGCGATCCGCTGACGGACATATTGCGCGGGTTGCGTCTTGATGGCGTCGAGTATGGCCGGTGCGAAATGAAGGAGCCCTGGGGCATCCAGTTCCCGGCTCAGCCGGCGGCGCGATTTCATTTCATCGGCCGCAGAGGATGCTGGTTGCTGCAGCCGTCCGGCGAATGGGTGGAACTCAATGCAGGCGACGCGGTCCTATTGCCGCGCGGTGCGGCACATGTCCTGGCCAGCGAACCGGGCACCGAGGCTTCGCCGATCCAGGGTTACGAGGTCGGAGAGGTCTGCAAGGGCGTTTACTGCCTGTCGAACGAAGGCTGCCGGCCGGGGACCCTGCTGTTTTTCGGCAGCATGTATTTCAATCTCGATGGTTTGCACCCTTTGCTGGGCATGATGCCGGATGTCATGCGTGCGCACGAACTGGAAGCCTATGAACCGGCCATTCCGCATCTGCTGGAGGCCATGGCGCGCGAAGTGACGATGGAGCGCGTCGGCTCCGGCGGCATTCTGGCACGGCTTGCCGATGTGATGGCCGCCACCGTCATCCGGTCATGGGTCGAGCGCGGCTGCGGCGACTCGTCCGGATGGATCGCGGCGGTGAGAGACCGCGAGATCGGTCGCGTGCTGGCGGCGATCCATCTCGAACCGGACCGCGATTGGACGGTGGAAACGCTCGCCAGGATGATGGGCGCCTCGCGATCGGGTTTCGCGGAACGCTTCGCGACGATCGTCGGCGAAACCCCGGCGAGATATGTCACCCAGGTGAGAATGCACCAGGCACGGCAATGGCTGGTCCGCGACCGGCTGAAGATTTCCGTCGTCGCCGCTCGCCTCGGTTATGAATCCGACGCCTCGTTCAGCCGGGCGTTCAAGCGCGTCATCGGATCGGCTCCCAGCCATTTTCGGGCCGACGAACAGGCTGGGACCTGCCAAGCCGGCTAAACCTGGACAGAGGCTTCAAGCCGCTTAGCATCCTCCCGCCCAACGGGTGCGCTTAGCCCGCGTGGCGGAGACTAATCCCGCTTCCCTTGTCGAACAGCACCACCTTGTCCGGATCCCAGGCAAAGCGCACCGGCTGCTCGATCTCGACATCGGTTCTGGCCGGCACCGTGGCCCGCAGCACGGCGTCGCCGACCCGCAGGGTCAGGATCTTTTCGACGCCATGGTTCTCGACATCGTGGACGCGCGCTTCCACCGGCGCCCCGCTCTCGAGATAGACATCCTCGGGACGAATACCGAAGACGAGCGGGCGACCGTCGGTCGCACCGCTCGTCTTGGCACCCCCCGTAAAAGGCAGCTCGAAATTCAACGGTGCCATCACCGCGCGGCCGTCGATGAGCTTGCCGTCGATGAGGTTCATCGGCGGCGAGCCGACGAAGCTCGCCACATAGGTGTCGCGCGGATTGTTGTAGATCTCATACGGCGTGCCGGTCTGGACGATGCGGCCATGATTGAGCACGCCAACCTTGTCGCCCATCGACATCGCCTCGATCTGATCGTGCGTGACGAACAGGAAGGTCTGACCAAGGTTCATTTGGATGTTCTTCAGCTCGGTGCGCAGCGCCTCGCGCAGCTTGGCATCGAGGGCCGACAGCGGCTCATCCATCAGGAATACGCGGGGCTTCCTGACGATGGCGCGACCAATCGAGACGCGCTGCATCTCGCCGCCAGAAAGGCGATCGGTCTTGCGGTCAAGCAGATGCTCGATGCGCAAGGTCTTGGCAACGCGGTCGACGCGCGTCTTGATCTCGTCGGGCTCGATGCGACGGATTTTTGGCTTCAGCGGAAATTCGAGGTTTTCGCGCACCGTGTAGCGCGGATAAAGCGAGTATTGCTGCAGAACCAGCGCCACGTCGCGCTCGGCCGCACCCCAGTCGGCGACATCAGCGCCGTCGATGAATATCTGCCCCTCGTCCGGCCTTTCCAGGCCCGCGATCATGCGCAGCGTCGTCGTCTTGCCGGCGCCGGTCTCGCCGAGCAGCACGAAGAACTCGCCGTCGGCAATGTCGAGATTGAGCCCGGTCAATGCGGTGTGATTGCCGAATGTCTTCGAGATGTTCTTGAGCTGGATATGGGCCATCAGAGTCTCACCCCCAGCGAATTGCCGCTTGTCGTGTCGAAGAAGTGCGCCTGCGCCGGGTCGAGCTTGGCGAAGACCTGGACCCCCGGCTTGCCGACGAAACCGGAACGGGTGCGGGCGCGCAACATCTGTGCCCCGACCTTGAGGTCGACGATATCGTAAGAGCCAAGCGGTTCGATGATGTGCGCCTCGACCGGCAGATAACCATCCGCCGGCTCGCGCGAGACCATCACTCCTTCGGGGCGGATGCCGAGTGCAAGGCGATCCTGCTCGACGCTCGCGGCGTCGAGCTGGCCGACCAGTTCGGCCGGGAAAAGGAACCCTTCCGCGGCACCGTCGACGGTGACCCTGGCGCCGGAGCCGTTCATCGTCACCGCCGCGTTGGCGACGTTCATCACAGGCGAGCCAACGAATTGCGCGACAAACAAATTGGCCGGGTGCGTATACACTTCCGATGGGCTGCCTACCTGTTGCAGAACGCCCTCATGCATGATGACGATGCGGTCGGCAAGGCTCATCGCTTCGATCTGGTCGTGGGTGACGTAGATGGTGGTCGAGCCCTGCTTGATGTGCAGCCGCTTGATCTCCGCACGCATCTCCTCGCGCAGCTTGGCGTCGAGCGCGCCGATCGGCTCGTCCATCAGCATCGCCTTCGGCCGCCGCACCAGCGCCCGGCCGATCGCCACGCGCTGCATGTCGCCACCCGACAGCGCCGACGGCTTCTTGCCGAGCAGGTCGGTGATCTGCAGCACTTTGGCGACCGAGCGCACCTCGCCGTCGATCTCGGCCTTGCTCTTGCGCATTGCGCGCAACGGAAAAGCGATGTTCTCGTAGACGCTCATATGCGGATAGAGCGAGAACGATTGGAAGACCATGGCAATGTCGCGGTCGGCAGCCTTGAGATGCTGGACCGGCTTGCCGTCGATGAGGACATCGCCGCCGTCGATCGTCTCCAGTCCCGCGATGGCGCGAAGCGTCGTCGTCTTGCCGCAGCCCGATTGGCCGAGCAGCACGATGAACTCGTTGTCGTCGATCTTGAGATTGAGGTCTTTGATGACCTGAACGGCGCCAAAGAATTTCTGGACGCCACGAAGCTCGATCTGGGTCATGGGTGACCTTCTTTTTCCGGCGCGCCGGTCGCCTGCGGCTTCTGCCTTGGACCGACCCAGCCGGTGATCATGAACGTCAGCAGCCCGACAATGATGATTGTCAGCCCGTAGCGGTGCAGGAAGAGATTCCACGGCTGGCAGAGCGCGATGATGCCGCACACCATCACGATCTCGGCCGTGCGCTGGATTGTAGCATGGCGGATCATTTGCGGATCGCTCCGAAGGACATGCCGCGCAGGAGGTGGTTGCGCAACAGGAAGGTGAAGATGGCGACCGGCAGCAGGAACAGGAAGGTGCCGGCCGCGATGACCGTCCAGTCGGACAGGCCGGAACCGACCTGGCTTGGAATGAACGGCGGCGCCGTCTGGGCGCGTCGGTTGGTCATGATCAGCGCGAAGGCATATTCGTTCCATGCGGTGATGAAACAGAACACCGCGGTCGCGGCGATGCCGGTGGCCGCCTCCGGCAGCACGATCTTGAAGAACGCCTCCATGCGCGTATAGCCGTCGACGAGGGCCGCCTCCTCGTATTCCTTCGGAATTTCGTCCATGAACCCCTTCATCAGCCATACAGAGAAGCTGAGGTTGAAGGCGGTGTAGAGGATGATCAGGCCCCAATGCGTGTCGTTGAGGCCGACCGCCCGGTACATCAGGAACATCGGGATCGCCACCACCACTGGCGGCAGCATGCGCGTCGACAGGATGAAGAAGAGCAGGTCCTGTTCCCCCTTTATCTTGAAGCGCGAGAACCCGTAAGCCGTGAAGGTGCCCATGCCGACGGCGAGGATCGTCGAGGTGATGGCGACGATCAGCGAATTCATGAAGCGGCTCGGATAGCCGGACCACTGCACCTCGCCCCTGCCCGAGCGCACCACCTTCTCGCCGCCGTCAAACACCAGCCGCTCCCACCACGGGGCGGCGGCGTATTGTTCCGGCGTCGGCGCAGTGCGCAACTGCGAGCGCTTGGTGAAGAGCTTGACGAAAGGCGATATCTCCGGCTGGAACACCACCGTCGGTGGAATGGTGGTGGCAAGGTTGCGCGGCTTGAACGCCGTCGAGGCTATCCAGTAGATCGGCGCCAGGAAAATCATCGTGACGACCAGCACACCGACGATGGCGAGTTTGTTGAGCGAACGCTCGGTAGAGGTGGTGACAGCGGCCATTCTAGCGCTCCTTCACCTTGTTCAGGTATTTGACGTAGATATTGGTGATCGCCAGGATCATGATCAGCACGATGTAGGCGAGCGCGCAGGAGCGCCCGGTCTGCCATTCCTGGAACGCCATCTTGTAGAGCCGGATCGAGATCACCTCGGTGGTCGGCTGGCTGGTCAGGATGTAGGCAAGATCGAAGGTCTTGAACGCCTCCATGGTGCGGAAGATGATCGCGATCATCAGGATCGGCGCGACCAAAGGCAGCGTAATGCGAAAGAAGGTATAGAACGAGCCGGCGCGGTCGATCGCGGCCGCCTCGTAGAGGTGCTTCGGCACTGCCGACAGGCCGGCGAGCGACAGCAGCATCACGAAGGGCGACCACATCCAGATGTCGGTGATGGCAACCGCGTAGAGCGCCATGTCGGGGTTGGACAGCCACTCGAAGGAGCCGAGGCCGAGCGTATAGTTGATGATGCCGAAGGACGGATCGTAGAGCAGTTTCCAGAACAGGCCGACGACGGCCATCGACAGCATCATTGGCAACAGCAGCAGTGTCGTCAGCAGGCCCTTCAACGGGATATCGCGGTTGAGCAGCAGCGCCACGCCGAAGCCGACAATGACCTGGCCGACTACGGAGACGATGACATATTTGGCGGTGATAGCGAAATTCGACCAGATGAACAGGTCGTTGAGCAGCTCGCGGTAATTCTGCAGTCCGACGAAATTGGCCGCCGCGGGGCTCGACGCGCGAAAGTCGGTGAAGGAATAGCCGAGCGAATAGATCAGTGGAAAGATGTTGAAGACGATCAGGAAAACGATCGTCGGAATAATGAAGAGATTGCGGATCGTGAGGTCGCTCATGCCGCGGGCGGCGGAGCGCGAGTTGGGATCCAGGGTGGTCATGACTGCAGTGGCCAAGGCCCGTTCCTTCCTTGTCCGGAAAAGAAAACGGAAGGGGCGGGCTCCCGCCCCCTCCGAGCATTAGTGCCGTTTACTTCACGCGGTTGTATTTCTTGAACGTCGCGTTCCAGTCCGCGGCGAGCGAATCGAGCACTTCCTTGGCCGTGCCCTGATTGCCGGTGATGTACGGATAGACGCGTTGGTTCATCTGGATGAGCAGCTCGGCATATTCCGGCGTCGCCCAGAAGTCCTTCACCTTGAACATGGTTTCGTAGAAGGCCTTGTTGTAAGGCGTGGCGTTCTGGAATTCAGGCGACTCGAGCACCTTGGCGCTTGCGGTGTAACCGCCGAGTTCCGCCCATTTCTTCTGCGTCTCGTCCTTGATGAACCATTCCAAGAACTTCATCGCCTCTTCCTGATTCTGGGAATAGGAGATGACTGAGATGCCTTGGCCGCCGAGCGCGGCGAACTGATCGCCGTTCGGTCCTGGCGGGTTGGCGAAGAAGCCGGTGACCTTGGCATTCGGATTCGAGGCTTCGTTGATGAGCGCCGGGAAGAAGGCGAAGTAGTTCATACTCATCGCCGCCAGGTTTTCGGTGATCGCCTGGTTGTCCTCGATGAAGAAGCTCTTGGCCCAACCGGGAGGGGTGAAGGAGTAGAGCTCCTTGTAGGCCTCTAGCGCCTTGACGTTCTGCTCAGAGTTGATGATCCCGTCGACCTTATAAGTGGCATAGTTGCCAAGCTCGCCGCCGAAGGAGAAGATGGCGTTCTCGACGCCCATCACCAGAGCGTCATACGAGTTGTCGGTGTAGATGGCGACGCCGTAGCGCTTTTCGTTGGGACGGTGAAAGAATTCGGCGATGTCGCGCAGCTGCTTCCAGTCCTTCGGCACGCCGAGATCGTAGCCGTACTTGGCCTTGAAGGCTTCCATCTCCTTCGGGTCTTCGAACCAGTCCTTGCGATAGGACCAGCCGACTGCGTCACCCTCGGCCGGGATCGACCAGTACTTGCCGGAGTTGGACGGATATTCGGCGTAGTATTTAACCGTCGCCGGCGCCATCACTTCCTTCAGATTGTGCTTGTTGAAGAAGTCGGTGAGGTCGACATAGTGGCCTGCCTCGGAGGCCGCGCCGATCCATTGGGAATCGCCGACGACCATGTCGTAGGCGCTGCCCTTGGCGTTGAACTCGGTGAACGCCTTGGTCTGGAAATCCGGCCACGGCGTCGTCTCGACCGTGATCTTCACGCCGCTCTCGGCCTCGTAAAGGTTGACGAGTTCCTGCAAATAGTTCGCCGGATCCCATTCAGCCCAGAATATGGTGAGTTCCTTATCCTGCGCGTAGACGGACGTTCCGCAGGCGAGCACTAAGCCGATACCAGCAAGCATGCTGGTCATTGTCTTGCGCATAATGATTTCCTCCCTTGTGCGCATTCTACCGTATCATGCGAGCCGGCGGTGAGGCCGACCCTGGTAGTTCTCCCGTGGTGGCAGCGTTCCGGTTTCGAGCCTCCTCGCTCGGCCGGAATGGATCGCAGCCCTCACTTTTAATCCGCCATATTGCCCTGATCTGGTATTACCAATTTCGGACACACGTCAAGCTCTTTCTTGGACGATGGCAGCCCCTCCGACAAGCGGATTCCAGCAACATCTGTCTGTTTTTCTTAAATTTTCCTACTCCTTGATACGCAAGGGCCTTGCTCGCGTTACGGCACGTCGACTATTGTCGCTAATCAGCATCCCAAACTGGTCGAACCAGATCGATACTATTCCGTGGCTGTCGCCGGCGCGCTTCTGCCTCCTTCGGTTACCGATTCCATCACTGCAGCCCGCACCAGGGCGCCGGCTGCCCATTGCGCTACCGACATCATCTTGCGGCTGTCCAGCCCCCATATGTCCTTCAGTATGATGAGCACTTCGACGCCGAAGATCAACGACAGGGCCTGCGCCAGGCGCTTGAATTCGCGTGGCGGCAGCCGGTGCTTGAGCGGTGCGATCGCGTCCTTGAGCAGATCGACGCGATGGCCGCGCGTGAAGGCCGGCTCGCCGCCCAGCGTGCCTGCCTGCCGCCGCGCCCACTGGTCGAGCGACAGTTTCAGCGCCGCCTTGAAGGTCGCCTCGAAGGCTTCGATGCGCGGCATGGCCGTATCGAACAGTTCAACGACGCGGCGCTCGGGATCGGCCGAGGCTGATTTCCAGGTGAGGATCGGCCCGAGTCCTTCGTCGACCACCGCCTGCACCAGGGCCGCCTGGCTTGGAAAATATCGATAGGCGGTGGCGCGGGAGACTTCTGCCGCTTCGGCGACCTCGCTGACCGAAGGCGTGGCGCCCGCCTGCATCAGCCTTGTCGCTGTCTCCAGCATCAGCCGTCTTGTGCGCGCGCGCGGTCCGCGTGCGGCTCCAGAACCGGCATCGTCGGAAACCGCCGCTTGTTGACGTGAGACATTCATGTCAATACGATACGCGCGTCTCAAAAAATTGCAATGGCCGTCGCGATGCCGAACGGCCGGGCAAAGAGCGGCAGGCGGCAACGCCGAGCGCGCCTAGAACCGGGGAAACGCAATGAAGCGCGTCTATGTGGTGGGCACCGCCGACACCAAGGGTGAGGAACTCGCCTTTCTGGCCGATGCAGTCGCTGCTACCGGTGCTGCTGTCGCCCGCATCGATGTTGGAACGCGCAACCCAACCGTGCCGGTCGATGTCTCGGCCGAAGAGGTCGCCGGCCACCATCCCGGCGGCAGCAGTGCCGTACTGGGCATCGACGACCGCGGCACCGCAGTGGCGGCAATGGCCATCGCTTTCACCCGGTTTGTTCAATCGCGCACCGATATAGCAGGTGTGATCGGCATTGGCGGTGGTGGCGGCACTTCGATCATCACATCAGGCATGCGCGCGCTGCCGCTCGGCCTGCCTAAGATCATGGTTTCGACGCTCGCCTCGGGCGACACCGCACCTTATGTCGATGTCTCCGACATCGTGATGATGCCGTCGGTGACCGACATGGCTGGCCTGAACCGGCTGTCTCGTGTCGTGCTGCACAACGCCGCCCAGGCGATATCAGGCATGGCGGCAAAGCCGGCGGAGCCGCCCGACGGCAGACCGTCGATCGGCCTCACCATGTTCGGCGTGACCACGCCGTGCGTGACTTCCATCGCCGAACAACTCCGATCGATCTATGACTGCATGGTCTTCCACGCCACCGGCACCGGCGGCCGCACCATGGAGAAGCTTGCCGATAGCGGCTTGCTGTCCGGCGTCATCGACATCACGACGACAGAAGTCTGCGACCTCCTGTTCGGCGGCGTGCTGCCGGCGACCGAAGACCGCTTCGGCGCGATCGCCCGCACCAGGCTGCCCTATGTGGGTTCGGTCGGCGCGCTCGACATGGTGAATTTCTGGGCGCCGCCGACCATTCCGGAACGCTATAGCGGGCGGCTGATTTACGAGCACAATCCTAACGTGACGCTTATGCGCACGACACCTGACGAAAGCCGCAAGATCGGCGAATGGATCGGCACCAAACTGAGCCTCTGCGATGGCCCGGTCCGGTTCCTCATTCCCGAAAAAGGCGTCTCGGCGCTCGACATCGAAGGCGGCGCTTTCTTCGACCCCGAGGCCGATGCAGCACTCTTCGAGGCCATCGAGCGCACGATCAAGCCTGGTGACACGCGAAGCGTGACGCGCCTGCCGATGCACATCAACGATCCCGAATTCGCCAAGGCTGCGGTTGCGGCTTTTCTCGACATCGCCAGACAGTGAGAGACGAAGCCATGGCCGCCATACCGCGCAAGAAGACCCTGGAAAAATTCCGCAAGATGATTGCCGGCGGCGTGCCGATCGTCGGCGGCGGCGCCGGCACCGGTCTGTCCGCCAAGGCCGAGGAGGCCGGCGGCATCGACCTGATCATCATCTACAATTCCGGCCGCTACCGCATGGCCGGGCGCGGCTCCGCCGCCGGCCTGCTCGCCTATGGCAACGCCAACGAGATCGTCAAGGAAATGGCTTATGAGGTGCTGCCGGTGGTGAAGAAGACGCCGGTGCTGGCCGGCGTCAACGGCACCGATCCCTTCGTCATTATGCCGCTGCTGCTGACCGAGCTGAAGACGATGGGTTTTTCCGGCGTGCAGAACTTTCCGACCATCGGCCTGTTCGACGGCCAGATGCGGCAGAGTTTCGAAGAAACCGGTATGGGCTTCGGGCTCGAGGTCGACATGATCGCCGCGGCACACGAACTCGACCTGCTGACCACGCCCTATGTCTTCAATCCCGATGAGGCCCGCGCCATGACCAAGGCCGGCGCCGACATCATCGTCGCCCATATGGGGGTGACCACCGGCGGCTCGATCGGCGCGACGTCGGCCAAGTCGCTCGATGACTGCCTGACGGAGATCGACGCCATCGCTGAAGCGGCGCGTATCGTGCGCAAGGACGTCATCCTGCTTTGCCATGGCGGGCCGATCTCGATGCCGGACGACGCCCGGTACATTCTCGAACGCTGCAAGGGCCTGCACGGCTTTTATGGGGCAAGCTCGATGGAGCGGCTGCCGGCGGAAGCGGCGATCGCCAGGCAGACTGCGGATTTCAAGGCCGTCACGCTTGGCGGCACAATCGTTGCAAAGAAAAAGAAGGGATGAGACGATGACCGACAAGAACAAGGTGTTTGTCTATCCGAAGGAGGTCAGCGCCTTCGGCTTCGACTGGGGCAGACTGTCGTTGACGGTGGCGCCCGAGGTGAACGGCGCGACGCGCTTTTCCGGCGGCGTCGTCGACCTGCCGTCCGGCAAGGGCCACACGCGCCACAACCACCCGGGCGCCGAGGAAATCATCTTCGTCATATCAGGCAACGGCGAGCAGATGGTTGAGGACGACAAGGGCAATCCGGTCATTGCGAAGGTCGGCCCCGGCTGCACCATCTATGTGCCGGAAAGCCGCTTCCATTCAACGCTAAATACCGGCGATGGGCCGATGCAGCTCTTCGTCGTCTATTCGCCCGCCGGACCGGAACTGGCGTTGCGCGACCTGCCGGATTTCAGGCTGCTGCCGCCGGGCGGCGGCTAAGCCACCCCACCTCTGTTCCAACCCCTGCCCCGATCGCCGAACATGACATAGCCAGTCTCGGTGACCGCCACGGTGTCTTCCAGCTTGATGAAGCCGCGCGTCGGGTGGAGCATCGTGGTCTCGACCGAGAGCACCATGTTTTTCTCCAGCGGCTTTTCGGCATAGGTGCCTTCATATGTCACCGGATGGTTGGTCATCAGGAATGGCGCTTCATGCGTGATCAACCCCATGCCGTGGGCGAAGAAATCGGTATAGGGCGCAACCTTGGATTTCTTCAGCACGCCCTCCGCATAGGAAAGCATATCACCGCCCAGTGTGCCGGCGCGTACCTTGGAAAAGGCCGCCTGCTGCACCGTCTCGACCTCGGCTAAAAGGTCCTCGAGTTCGGCATCCGGCTCGCCCAGAATGCCCATGCGGCAGAGGTCGCCGATATAGCCGTGATAATTGCCGCCTGAGTCGATCGACATCACCTCGCCCTTCTTCCACGCCTGTGGCGAGCCGGCGCGGTTGTGGCTGGCGCCCAGCGTCAGCAGGCAATATTCGAAATGCGCGCCGCGATTGGTCTCCTCGCGCCGCAACTGCTCGATGATTTCGGTCTTGGTCGTGCCTTCGCGCGCCCAGTGAATAGTTGCCAGCATGGAATCGGTGATCAGGTCAGAGGCGATGCGCAACTTCTCCAACTCGGCTTCCGTCTTGATGGCACGCATCCGCTCCAGCATATCAGTCGCGTCGAGCAGCTTGGCGTCGGGCAATGCCTTGCGGATCAGCGTGTAGGCATCCGACGGCAGGAAAGCCGGCTCGATGCCGATGCGGGCATCGCCCTTGCCGATTTTCGTCAGGTGTTCGACGGCAAGGTTGGCGGCGTCGAGCGTGCCCCAGCAGGCGGCATGCAAGGTCGGCGTCCAGAACGGCTTGTTCTGGTGCTCGCCGCCCTCCATGCGGTTGCCGATATAGGCGGCGTGGCCCGGCCCGCCCTTCTCATAGACAACGATCGGCAGATAGCGGCTGTGGCCGATCGCATCCATGGCGGCGAAGAAGATGAACTTGTAGCCGCCAAGCAGATATTGCGTGTTGTGCTTGGAGGTAGCGAGCAGCACATCGATGCCGGCCTCCTCCATCAGCCGATCGAGCCTGGCATGATCGAACGGGATGGTGCTGACGGCATTCTTGCCCGGGGCGACGTTCATCTCTCTCTCCCTGAATTTCCCTGGCCGAGGCTGTTTTGGTTCTGATGCTCTGGCTGTCGGTCAAATCTGCACTATTTTGTCCAGCCTGGTCCAGCCAGAAACATTTGGAACGGCCGTTCCGGCACCCTCCGTCGTCGTACACTGCGGTGACCAGCCCAATTTGGTCCTACCAGAAATGGTCGGATTGAACCGCTTCTTGTAACTGGTCCAGCGGACGAAATTTTCAAAGCCACATGAGGATGCGCCAAATCCGTCTCTGGCGAAACCCTCGGCAAGGCTCATAATCACCCTTGCAAGGAGGCCGTCTGGCGTCCGAGGGTGATGGCCCACCCGGCCGGGTGGCTGAGAGGGACGGAGTTCAATCATGTCAGATTTCACGATTTCCAGACGCACCGTGCTTACCGGTTCGGCATTGCTTCTGACCTCGACGGCGCTGCCGACCATCGGTCTGGCACAGACGCCGAAGAAAGGCGGACGGCTGGTCGTCGCCGCCGATTCGGAGCCGCGCAACCTCAACCCGGCGATCGTCGCTTCCAACGGCGTGTTCTTCATTACGAGCAAGATCGTGGAAACGCTGGCCGAGGCGTCCTTCGAGGGCAAGGACGGGCTCGACCCGCGCCTGGCGATAGGTTGGGAGGGCGCCGCCGATGGCCTGTCGGTGACGTTCAAATTGCGCGAGGGCGTCAAATGGCATGACGGCAAACCCTTCACCTCCGCCGACGTCGCGTTCTCGGCGCTGCAGATCTGGAAGCCGCTGCAGAATCTCGGCCGCACCGTGTTCAAGGATCTGGAGGCGGTCGACACGCCGGACGAACTGACGGCTGTGTTCAAATTCGCCAAGCCGACACCGTTCCAGCTGATCCGCAATGCCTTGCCGGCGCTGAGCAGCGTGGTGCCCAAGCACATCTACGAGACCGGAAAGATCGAAGAGAACCCGGCCAACAACGCGCCCGTCGGTACCGGCCCGTTCAAATTCGCCGAGCACAAGTCAGGAGAATATTACCGGCTGGAGAAGAATGCCGATTATTGGGGCAAGGACCAGCCTTACCTTGACGAGATCATCTATCAGGTGCTGCCCGACCGCACCTCGGCCGCAAGCGCGCTCGAGGCGGAGGAGATCCAGCTCGCCGCCTTTTCCGCGGTGCCGCTGGCCGATCTCGACCGCATCTCCAAGGTGCCTGGTCTCAAGGTGATTACCAAGGGTTATGAGGGGCTGACCTATCAGCTTGTCGTCGAGATCAACCATCGCCGCAACGAACTGGCCGACCTGAAGGTGCGCCAGGCGATCGCCCACGCCATCGACAAGGATTTCGTCGTCAAGACAGTGTTCCTCGGCTACGCCGCCACAGCCACCGGCCCGGTGCCGAAGAACGATACGCAATTCTATACGGCCGATGTGCCGACCTATGACTTCGATGTGGCCAAGGCCAACGCCCTGCTCGACGAAGCCGGTTACAGCAAAGGCGACGACGGCAAGCGCTTTTCACTGAAGCTACTGCCGGCACCCTATTTCAACGAGACCAAGCAGTTCGGCGACTATTTGCGCCCGGCGCTCGCCGCCATCGGCATTGACGCGCAGCTGGTCAACAACGACTCGGCCGCGCATATCAAGGCTGTCTACACCGACCACGCTTTCGACCTCGCGGTCGGGCCGCCGGTGTTCCGCGGCGACCCTGCGATCTCGACCACCATCCTCGTGCAGAGCGGCATTCCCGACGGGGTGCCGTTCTCCAACCAGGGCGGCTACAAGAACGACGAACTCGACGCCCTGATCGCCAAGGCATCCGAGACGCTCGACCCCGCCGCGCGGACGGAACTTTACAAGGAGTTTCAGAAAAAGGTCACAGCCGACCTGCCGCTGATCAACGTCGCCGAATGGAGCTTCATCAGCGTTATCAGAGAGACGGTGGGGAATGTCGCCAACAACCCGCGCTGGGCGGTGTCGAACTGGGCGGACACCTATTTGGCGGGCTAGCGTTTTCTCCAGGCTTGCACATCGCGTAATCGGGTGCTCAGCTTCGGCGATGAGAGTTCCTTCGCGACGCCACTGGCTGGGGTCCCTCCCCAGCGCGATTGCCGCATGACCCGCAGCCTCACCCTCCTTCGCCGTCGCCTCGTCGGCAGCGTCTTCGTACTGCTGATTGTCGTCATCGGCACTTTCCTTTTGCTGGAAGCCGCCCCCGGCGACGCGGTCGACGCCTATATCGCCTCGACCGGCGGCGATGCCGGCATGATCGAACTGCTGCGCCATCGTTGGGGCCTTGACCAGTCGGCGCTGACGCGGCTGGCCAACTATCTCTGGGCGCTGCTGCATCTCGACCTCGGCCAATCGGTGAGCTTTTCGCGGCCGATCCGCGACGTCATCCTCGAACGCCTGCCCAACACGCTGCTTTTGATGGGCAGCGCCACCGCGCTCTCCTTCGGGCTCGGCTCGGCACTCGGCATCTATGCCGGCGCCAGGCCCGGCAGCTTTCGCGACCGTTTCCTGTCGATCGGTTCGCTGGCGCTCTATGCCGTTCCCGGCTTTTGGCTCGGGCTGGTGCTGATCATCGTCTTCGCCGTCGACCTGCGCTGGTTCCCGATCGGCGGCATCGAGAGCCTCGCGTCGGCCAAGACCGGCCTCGACCGCGCGGTTGATATCGCCAGCCATCTCGTCCTGCCGGTGTCCGCACTCGGCTTCATCTATCTCGCGCTCTACCTGCGCATGATGCGCGCCGGCATGGCCGAGGTCTGGCGACAGGATTTTGTCCTCGCCGCTCGCGCTAAAGGGCTGTCCCGCCGCCGCATCGTGCTCGCCCACGTTGCCCGCAACGCGCTGTTGCCGCTGGTCACCATGCTCGGCCTGCAATCGGCGCAGATGCTCGGCGGCAGCGTCGTCATCGAAAGCGTCTTTTCCGTGCCCGGCCTTGGCCGGCTGGCGCAGGAAGCAGTGGCGGCGCGAGACACGCCGCTGTTGCTCGGCATCATTCTCACCAGCGCCGTTCTGGTTGTCGTGATAAACCTTCTCGTCGACATCGCCTACGCCTTCCTCGATCCGCGCGTCGGCGCCAACGAGGCGAGCGCGTGAACCCGCTTCGCCGCTTTCTTCGGGCGCCGGAAGCGATCGCCGGCGCGATCATCCTGGTGGCGCTGTTTGCCATGGCGCTGTCGGCGTCGCTGTTCTTCCCCGGCGATCCGCAGGCCATTGCCGGGCCGGCATTGCTGCCGCCCTTTCAGGACTGGTCGCTGCCGCTCGGCACCGACCGGCTCGGCCGTGACGTGCTGGCCGAACTTTTCCACGGCGCCCGCACCTCGCTGGCAGTCGGGCTGGCGGCGGCAGCCGCAGCCATTGCCGTCGGCGCGATAGTCGGCACGCTGGCCGGCTTTACCGGCGGCCTCGTCGACGAAGTCCTTATGCGCATCACTGACGCCTTCCAGACCGTGCCGAGCTTCCTGCTGGCGCTGGCTTTCGTCAGCGTCGTCGGGCCATCGCTCGGCGTCGTCGTCGCGGCGATAGCGCTCGGCGCATGGACCGGTCCGGCGCGCGTAGCGCGAGCCGAAGTGCTGTCGATCCGCGAGCGCGATTTTGTCGCCGGCGCCCGCGTCATCGGCATGCATCCGCTGGAGATCGCCTTTCGCGAAGTGCTGCCCAACGCATTGCCGCCGGTGCTGGCATTGTCGTCGGTGATCGTCGCCGCGGCGATCCTTACTGAAGCGGCATTGTCCTTCCTCGGTCTCGGCGACCCGAACCGCATGACCTGGGGCGGCATGATCGCCGAAGGTCGCGCCGTGCTGCGCGCCGCGCCCTTCCTGTCGATCATTCCGGGCGTAGCGCTCGTGCTGACCGTGCTCGGCGTCTATCTCGCCGGCGAAGGCGCCGTCGAAACGACAGCGGTGAGGAGGAGCCTGTCGTGACGGCACTGCTTTCGATCCGCGATTTGACGGTGAGCTATCGCCGCGATGGCGCCGAGGTGGCGGCGCTGAAACATGTCAACCTCGATGTCGCCGCCGGCGAGCGCCTCGCCATCATCGGCGAGAGCGGCTCGGGCAAGAGCACGCTGGCGCTGGCCATCGCCGGGCTGCTGCCGGCTTCCTCCAGGATTGACGGCTGCCTTGACTGGTTTTTGCCATCGTCGCCATCCGTTGGTGCCAAGGCACCCCCCTCTGAGGGGGGTGTGAAGGAACGCCAGCCATCCGAATTCATTACCCGGTCCACCCACACACCCCTCGGCGGCCGCGACATTGGCTTCGTCTTCCAGGACCCCTCGGCCAGCCTCGATCCGGTGATGTCGGTCGGCGAGCAGATCGCGGAAGTTGCGCACACGCATCTCCGCCTTACTTGGCCGCAATCCTATGCTTGGGCAAAAACCCTGCTCGAACGCGTCCGCCTGTCCGATCCCGATGCCGCCTTGCGCGCCTATCCGCACCAGCTTTCCGGCGGCCAGAAGCAGCGCGTAGCGATCGCCGCCGCGATCGCGGCAGGTCCGAAACTGCTGATCGCCGATGAGGCGACCAGCGCGTTGGACACCATCGTGCAGGCCGAGATCGTCGCGCTGATCCGACAATTGGTGGCCGAGGACGGGATGACGCTGCTGTTCGTCAGCCACGACATCGCGCTGGCCACCGAGCTGGCCGAGCGCATCGCTGTGTTCCGGCACGGCGAGCTGGTCGAGCTCGGTGCGACGGCGCAGATCATTGCTAGCCCGCGCCACGCCTACACAAGAGCGCTGCTCGACGCTCATCTCGGCCCCGACGCCGAACCAATGCTGCGGCCGGCAGGAGCATCGAGGTGAGCCGTCCATTGCTGGCTGTTTCCGGCCTGACCAAACGATATCGTCGCGGCGGCAAGACAATCGCCGCCGTCGATGATGTTTCCTTCGACATCGAGCCCGGCGAGACGCTGGCACTGGCCGGGCCTTCCGGCAGCGGCAAGTCGACCATCGCGCGGCTGCTGCTGCGGCTGATCGAATCGGACGCCGGCCGCATCGAGTTCGAAGGCGGCGATTTCCTGTCCCTGAGCGGCGCTGCCTTGCGTGCCCGGCGTGCTCGTCTGCAAATGGTATTTCAGGACCCGCTCGCCGCCTTCAACCCACGCGCCACCGTCGCGCGCGTGCTCGACGATCCGCTGCGGATCCATGGCATCGCAACCCGATCAGAACGCCCGCGCCGCATCGCCGCTCTGCTCGATCGCGTCGGCCTGAGCACTGATCTCGCCGGCCGCGCCATCCACGAGATCTCGGGCGGCCAGCGCCAGCGCATCGCGATTGCTCGCGCCATCGCGACAAAGCCGTCGCTGATCGTGCTCGACGAAGCGGTGTCCGCGCTCGACCTATCGGTGCGCCGACAAATCCTGCAATTGCTGCTCGATCTGCAGAGCGAGGAACGGATCGCCTATCTGTTCATTTCGCATGATCTCGGCGTTATCAGCGCCATCGCCCATCGTGTCGTCATCCTCGACGCCGGCCGCGTCGCCGAGAGCGGCAACGCCCGTGCGGTCATTGGTGCCCCGCAATCGACGATCGGCAAGGCGCTGGTGACGGCAGCGCCAAAACTGAACCGGACCAGCACGCAAGGCGCGGCCGATCGTCAGTAACCCAGCGCGCAACCATCCTTGCGTGGATCGGACGCGCCGGTAAGCGTGCCCTTGTCCCAGTCGATCAGCACCAGTTGGCCGCCGCCATGCGGCTCGGTTGGGATGGACACGTCGTGGCCTCGCTCGCGCAGGCCGGCGATCGCCTCGGCCGGAACGCCACGCTCCGCCTCCACTGCGTCCTGGCGGTAAAACACCCTCGGCGCATCAAGCGCCTCCTGCGGGTCCATGCCGAAATCGATAATATTGGTGAGCAGGTGGACATGGCCGAACGGCTGGTAGCCGCCGCCCATCACGCCGAACGGCATGATCGCCCGGCCCTTGGCTGTCACCATGCCCGGCATGATGGTGTGCATGGGGCGTTTTCCCGGTGCGATGCGGTTTGGGTGGTCCGCCGCCAGGCGGAAGCTGCTGCCGCGGTTCTGCAGGACGACGCCGGTGCTCGGGCCGACCACCCCGCTGCCGAACGAACCAAAGGTCGAGTTGATGAAGCTGACCGCATTACGATCGCGGTCGACCACGGAGATGTAAACGGTATCGCTCGGCTGAAGCTCAAGCCGAGGCAGATGCGTCATCGCACGCGCCGGATCGATCTCGGCGCGGAGCCGGTCCGCATGGGATCTGGACAACAACTGCTCAACCGGAACATGGACGTGGTTCTGGTCGCCGATGAAATTGTCGCGGTCCTGATAGGCAAGCCGCCCAGCCTCGATCTCGAGGTGAAAGCGCTCGGCGCCGTTCGGTTCCAGCGCGCCTAGCGAGAAGCCTGACAGCACATTCAGCATGATCAGTGCCGTCAGGCCCTGGTTGTTCGGCGGCATCTGATGGATGTCGTAGCCTCGGTAGGACGTACCGACGGGCCTGACATACTCACCCTTCGTGGCCGCAAAATCCTCGAGCGCATGCAGCCCGCCAAGCGCGCGCAGACGCGAGACCATGTCGTCCGCAACCTCGCCTTCGTAAAAGCCGGCGCGGCCACGGCGCGAGACGATGCGCAAGGTGTCGGCCAGTTGCGGCTGCCGGTGCAACTCGCCAGCCTGCGGCGCCCTTCCATCCGGCAGAAATATCCGCGCGGCATGTTCGTCAACGGCAAGCAAGGCAGCACTTTCAGCCCAATCGAAGGCGACGCGGTCTTGGACGACGTAGCCCTGTTCGGCGTAGCGTATGGCAGGTGCGAGCGCGGCGTCGATGCCCTTTCTGCCGTGATTCTCGAGCAGCCGGTACCAGGCGTCAACGGCGCCCGGCACGGTGACCGCGTGCGGACCGGACTCAGGCAGTTCGACATGCCCCCTGTCCAGATACCATTCAGCCGTCGCTGACGCAGGTGCGCGGCCGGAGCCGTTGAAGGCCAGAACCTCGCCTTGGCCGTTGGGACAATAGAGGACAAAACAGTCGCCGCCGATACCGGTCGATTGCGGCTCGACGACCGCCTGCACCGCCGCCGCGCACACGGCTGCATCCATCGCATTACCGCCGGACCGCAGCATCTCGAGCGCCGCCAGTGTCGCCAGAGGGTGCGATGTCGCGGCCATCGCTTCCGTCGCACGAACCGGCGACCGACCGGGGAGTTGAAAATCACGCATGCAGGATCAATAGCCTCCGACCAACCAGATGTGAACTGGCACCGGCAGCCAAAGGGCTGCGCCACCGAGCACCACGACCGACAGTATCATTGCCGTGGCAGCGCCCAACCCTGGAAAACTGACGGCTCAATCAGCGAATTTAAAAACATCCGTGGTGTAATCGGGGTAGGCATCCAGACTGTCGAAAAGCTCGGCCAGGTCAGGGGTGTCAGCCAATATTCCGGACAGGACCAGCGCAGTCGCCACGCCGGCGCCAATTCCGCCGGCGACATCATGTTCGACGCTGTCACCGACACAGACCACGCTGCTTCGGTCCGGGTTGCCCGCCAGCGCCAGCGCGGCGTCGAAGATCGGGGTATAGGGCTTGCCGATACGGGTGACGCTGCCGCCGAGGCTCTCATAGAGATCCGCAAGCTGACCAGCGCCAAAGCGAGGCCCCACGGCGGTCAGCATGATCTTGTCGGGGTTGGTGCAGAAGCACGGCACCTGCCGCATTGCTGCCGGTGCAAAAAGTCTGCGATAGTGATCGATGTCATAGCGATCGCCCTCACTGGCGGCGATCAGCACCAGCTCGGCATCGTCGCCGTCACCGGTCAACGCGAAAGGCAGGCCTTCAATCGCCGAGCGATCGCCCTCGCGGCTGATCAGTAGGCACTTTGTGTTTGGGCGCAGCGTTCCAGATATCGCCATTTCGTGAAAGGACCGCCACGCGATCTCGCCGGAGGAGACAAATTGATCCCAGCTTCCTGGTTGGAAGCCGAGCTTCAGCAAGCGGGCTTCGTTGGGCCGCGCGCGCCTGCCCGAGTTTGAGACCAGCACAATCGTCCTGCCTGCGCGTTTCAGCGCCGACAATGCCTCCACGGCGCCCGGATAAGGGTTTGTGCCATCGTGCAGCACGCCGAACTGATCGAGCAGGAACACCTGATAGCGCTCGACCAGCGCTCCGATGCCATCGACATGTTCAACTGTCTTCGTAATCACAAGAGCCCCGCTTCGATTGCGCCCATCAGCGCCAGCCGCGCCGTGCCGGCGGCCGCCTCGTCCGAAAGCGCCGGCAGAAAATCGACGCCCAGCTTGCGCTGCCGGATCGCGGTCCAGGCGGCGTTTGCCGCACCGCCGCCGACACTTCTGACCGAGTTCAGCCGAGGCGCGCCGAGCTCGGCAAGCCGGCGATAGCCGAGCGCCTCGATCTCGGCAATGCCCTCCAACATTCCTTTCAGATAGTCGGCGTCGTCCGCCGGCCGCGGCGTCAGACGCGGCGGCAGGGCAGGATCGGCTACCGGGAAGCGTTCGCCGACCGCGGGAAGTGGATAATAGTCGAGGCCCGTCTCCGTCATAGGGTCGATCGCCGCACTCAACTCGATGATGCGCGCGAGGGGAAAATGCTGCGCCAGCACCTTGCCGCCCGAATTCGACGCACCACCCGCCAGATAGGCATCTCCCAACCGGTGACTATAGATTCCGAACTGCGGCGCCGAGATCGGCCGGTCGGAGAGGATCTTGATGGTCAGCGAGGACCCCAGAGCGGTGACGCCGTCGCCAACTGCCGTAGCGCCCGTCGCCAGGAATGACGCGCAGCCATCCGTCGTCCCGGCGACCACGGCGACGTCGCGCGCCAGGCCGAACAAATCCGCGGCGCTCGCGGAGAGCGTTCCCGTGATGTCGCCCGGCTTGACGACGCGGGGCAGGAGTTCCATGCGCATGCCGGTCGCCGCGATCCAGTCCGGCCAGCGCCGGGCCTCGACGTCGTAACCGGTTTTCAGGGCATTGTTCTCGTCGCTGACATTGAAACGGCCGGAGAACTGTCCCGCGATCCAGTCGGCCTGATGCAGCACCGCGGCAACGCCGGGCCGTCGCTGGAACCAGAGCGCCTTGGCGAGACCGGACGTCGCCCCAAGTGCTGCGCTCGCTGCCGGCGCGTCGCGCGCGATCACGGCCAGAATAGCGTCGTCGTCGACCTTGTCATTGTACATCAACGGTTCGGCGAGCGGCCGCCCGATGCCGTCGACCGGCAGCAGCGTGCCCGAAGTGCCGTCGACGGCAATCGACCGGACCGCGGCGCGATCGATGCCTGAAAGCAGTTCGGTCAGCGCCGCGCCGACCGCTGACCACCACACTGAGGGGTCGGGGGCGTTCTGGCCAAATCTGTCGAGTGGGACGGCGGAACGCGCGGCAATCGAAAAGTCCGGGCGCATGGCGACGGCGCGCGCACCTGATGTGCCGATGTCGATGCCGATCGAAAGGGGGCCGATCGAAAGCGAGCCCTTCGAACGCGCCATGTCAACTGCCGGCTGCATTGAGTTTCTGGCGGTACTGCTCGGCGTCCCAGTTGATCAGTTCGTCGTTCTCGGCGGCGGTCAGATAGTTCAGCTTCGCCGCGACATCGACCCGCGCCGTCACGTCGGCAAGGCAGCGTTGCATGGCGTCGGCGCCGCCACTCGCGTCGCCGCGCATCAGCACGCCAAGCCCGGGAAACAGGATTGCCACCGGTGCACTGTCGCACCGTTCGGTGACACGCTTCACGTCCTCGCCGGGTCTCGCCACGACCGAACCCTGGCCGAGAAAGATAACGTGATCGGGATAGAGGCTGCCCCCCGACGCCATGCGGCAGCTTTCCGGATCGATCGCGGCCGCATGCGCTTCGACATCCGCCGGCAACCTGTAACCGGTGCGTCCGATGAGCGCCGTCAGTGCAGCAAGGTTGGGCTCCGCCACCTCGCGGGGCGGCCGCGCCAGCAGCCCTGTGACGCGGCGCAGCAGCGCTTCGGCGCCGGCAACGGTCTCGGCTGCGACGACCAGGCCGTGATTGGCAAGGATCAGCATATCGACCCCAGGCCGAAGGCGCTCGGCAATGCCTTGGGCGAGCGGCAGGCCCGGCCGGCGATAGGGAACATACGCCCATTCGAGACCATCGAGGCGCTTGGCGATTTGAGCCTCGCAGTCGGCCTGCACGGCAAGGGAGATGGTGTCGACACAGTGAACATGCAGGACGACGCGCTGCGGCATCAGGGCATGAACCGTGGTCTCGATCGAGGGGCGCAGCCTGCGTGTGTTGAGCGCCTCGATGGCGAAACCCTGCGGCTTATCGGCGGCCGGGTCGCGCTGTTCGACAGCCCTGAGCAGCGGGGCGATCGCCACGGGAACCATAATGTCTTCGGCGAGCGCATTCTTCAACCAAGTACCGGAAGCCTTGATCCATAGCGTGTCGCCAGCCTTCAGCGAAGTGTTGCCGCCCGCGGCCTGGGTCAAATGCGGGTCGCGCCCGATGCTGGCCGAAAGCGACCGCAAAGCAGCCAATTCCTGCGCATCCGCATAGTTTGCCATCGAAATTCCTTCACAAACGGCCGCGTGGCCACGGCTTTGGATATCCCGCTGCCGGGATAACGAGTGATGCTGGTATCGCAGATGCGAGTAAGTTACGTCAATAGTGATCTTATCTAGTCAAATCGAGCTTGCAATCTGATCGGTGTTGAGTAAGTTGCACCAATTGCCGTGGCAATGGCATTTCGGGAGGGTATCCGTTGAGCGACTCCGGCCGCCAGCGTCAGATTGTCGAGTTGTTGCGGGATCGCCCCTTCGCCTCAGTGCGCGAGCTGCAGGAGCGGCTCGGCGTGTCGGCAGCGACGGTGCGGCGCGACATCGACAAGATCGATGAGGCCGGTGAAGCACGAAAGGTCTATGGCGGCATCTCGGCGCTCGATGGCGCCTCGCAGGCGGGCGTCGCCTATGCCAGGCCCTATGACGAGAACCGCGATCTCGCAGTCGAAGCCAAGCGGCAGATCGCGGCTCTCGCCGCGACCATGGTGCGCGATGGCGACGCCGTCATCGTGCATGGCGGTTCGACCTGTTTCCATCTCGGTGCCAAGCTCGCCGACCGCAACATCCGGCTCTACACCAACTCGATGCCGCTCATCGCCTATTTGAGCGACCACGGTCATTGCAGCCTAACCATCGCCGGCGGTGAGCTTCATCGCGAGCCTGGTATCATCCATTCGCTCACCCAGGCCGTGCCGTTCTATGCGTCGAAATTCTTTCTTGGCGCGCAAGGCATCGGCCCGGAGGGCGTGCTGGAATCGCATCCGCTGCTGGTCCGCTCCATCGTCGAACTCAGCCTATGCGCCGACCAGATCGTGGTGCTGGCCGACAGCCGCAAACTGTCGATCCACGCGCGCAACGTCGCGCTGCCTCTGTCCCGCATCGGCACGCTGGTGACCGATGACGGCCTGTCCGATGCGGACGCACGCATGCTCGAAGACGCCGGCGTCATGGTGCGGATCGCCTCTGCCTCTGGAGCCCTGCAGTGAAGGTGGCCGTCCTCGACTTCGGCAAGACCAACTCGAAGCTCTTCGTCTTTGGTCAGGACGGGCAGATTCTCGATGAGCGCCGGACTCAGCCGAACTGGACGCGCAAAGGCGACTTCAGTGTGCTCGACGAGACAGCGCTTCACGAATGGGCGGCTCGCGTCGTCGGCGAAGCGGTCGACAATCATGGTGTGGAAGGATTGATGGTTTCGGGCCACGGCTGCACCTTTGCCTTGGTCGACAATGCGGCGCTGACGCATCCTATTCTCGACTACGAGCAGGAGCCACCTGCTGAGATCGCCGCGCAGATCGATCGCCGCATTCCGGATTTTGCCGAGACTTTCTCGCCGCTCCTGCCGCTCGGCTTCAACTATGGTCGCCACATGCTGTGGCTGAAGGCGGTGCAACCCAGCACGTTCGATGCCGCGAAATCGATCCTCGGCTATCCGCAATACTGGAGCTGGCGCTTTGGTGGCCGGGCGGTGTCGGAGGTTTCCTATCTCGGCTGCCACTCGCATATGTGGGCGCCGCGCAAGCGCGATTTCTCCTCGCTGGTTGACGCCGAAGGATGGCGCGGCCAGATGCCCGCCTTCCAGCGTGCCGGCGTGGTCATCGGCGAGCAGCGCTTCGGCGAGGCGGCGCGGCCGATCGCCATCCACAACGGTGTCCATGACAGCAATGCGGCGCTCCATACCTATCGCCGCCAGGAGCTTGGGCCGGTAACGGTCGTCTCGACCGGCACCTGGGTCGTCGTGCTCAATCCGGACTGCCCGCTCGACGCGCTCGATCGCGATCGCGACATGCTGGTCAATGTCGATGTCGACGGTGGCCCGGTGCCGACCATCCGCTTCATGGGCGGGCGTGAATTCGCGACGATCAGCGCCGGCTGGCAGGGCGCAATCGACCGCTCCACAGTACAGCAGGTGATCGACGCCGGCATCATGGCGCTGCCCAGCTTCGCGCCAGGTGGCCCGATGCCTGGCCATCCCGGCGAACTGGTCGGGCGCACACCCACCGCGGAGGAGCGCGCGGCCGTGGCGCTGCTCTACGTCGCGCTGATGGTCGATCTGTGTCTCGACCTGATCCATTCGAACAACACGGTGATCGTCGATGGCGGGCTGAACAGCGGCGGCCTGCTCGCTAGCCTGCTGGCGCAGCTGCGTCCCAGCCAGGCCTTCATGCAGGGCGCCACGCTGGAGGGCAGCGCCACTGGAGCGGCGGCTCTCGCCTTCGAGAGTGTTGGACGCGAATTTGCCGCCGAGGCGCCGGAGCCTGTTCGTGTTTCAAGCATCACCGGGCTTGCCGGCTATCGCGACAGCTGGCGCGGCCTTTCCGCCGACCGAGGCATCGTTGCTGCAGCAGCGGGAGGCGCGTGATGACCGCCGCTGCCCGAATCGAAACAGTGCGCCAGCCGGTGCTGGAGATGCGGCACATCTCCAAGACGTTCGGCCCGATCCGCGCCTTGCAGGATGTGTCGCTGACCGTTCACGCCGGTGAACTGCACGCGCTGATGGGAGAAAACGGCGCCGGCAAGTCGACGCTGATGAAGGTGCTGTCCGGCGCCTATCGGCCAGATCCCGGCGGCGACATCTTGATCGACGGCGCGCCGGTCGCGACCGGCGACCCGATCAAGGCACGCGCCAACGGCATCGCGGTCATCTATCAGGAGCTGTCGCTGGCGCCCAACCTGACGGTCGCGCAGAACATCTTCCTCGGCAACGAACCGAGACGGTTCGGCATCGTCGACCGCGACCAGTGCAATCGGCGCGCCAAGGAAATCATCGCGCGGCTCGGCGTCTCCTTCTCGGCGCGCGCCTCGGTCTCCAGCCTTTCGCTTGGCGAACGCCAGATGGTCGAAATCGCCCGTGCACTGTCGACCAGCGCGCGCATCATCGTCATGGACGAGCCGACCACCTCGCTGACCTCGCGCGAGACGGACAGGCTGTTCGAGGTGATTGCGACGCTGAAGTCGCAGGGCATCGCCATCATCTACATCAGCCACCGCATGGAAGAGGTCTACCAGCTTGCCGACCGCGTCAGCGTGCTGCGCGACAGCGGCTATGTCGGCACGCTCGATCGCGCCGATCTGAACGCCTCGCGCCTCGTTTCGATGATGGTCGGCCGTGACCTGTCCGCCTTCTACAAAAAAGATCACCGCCCGCCGGACAGCAACCGAGCGATCGCATTGTCGGTGCGCGGCATGTCGGACGGCAATCTCCTGAAGGACTGTTCCTTCGATCTGCACAAGGGCGAAGTGCTGGCGCTGGCGGGCCTTGTCGGTTCGGGTCGCACCGAGCTCGCACGGCTGATCTTCGGCGCCGACAGGCACACATCAGGCACGCTGGAACTCGACGGCAAGCCGATTGCCATCGGCTCGCCGCGCGAGGCGCTGGACGCCGGAATCGCCTATCTCACCGAAGACCGCAAGGAACTCGGTCTCTTCCTCGACATGTCGATTTCCGACAATATCAGCATGGGCGTGCTCGCAAGGGACGCGCAGGCCGGCGGCCTGCGCGACTTCGCCACGGCCGAAAGGCGCGCCGCCAAGGCCGTTTCCGACCTCTCCATCCGCACCAGCTCGGTGCAGGCCAATGCCGGCTCGCTGTCGGGCGGCAACCAGCAGAAGGTGCTGCTCGCCCGCCTGCTCGAAACCGAGCCGCGGGTCCTCATCCTCGACGAGCCGACTCGCGGCGTCGATGTCGGGGCGAAGTCCGAAATCTACCGGCTGATCGACGATCTCGCCAAGAAGGGCATCGCCATCCTGATGATCTCCAGCGAACTGCCGGAGGTGATCGGCGTCGCCGATCGCGTGCTGGTGATGCGCGACGGCACTATCGCTGGCGAAGTTATGGCATCCGCCGGCCAGCCGCTCAGTCAGGAAGCAATCATGGAACTTGCAACGGGAGCGGCCAAGGGATGACCGACAAGGCAACCGAGATCAGCGCGGGTGACCAGGCGGTCGGCAGGAGCCGGCGGCTGCGCACCGCCTTCGCCGCGCTTGGCATGCTGCCGGTCCTGATCCTGCTGGCAGCCGGCTTCCAGTTCATGAACCCGCGCTTTCTCACCGAGACCAACCTGTTGATCGTCACGCAGCAGTCGTCGATCAACATCGTGCTCGCGGCCGGCATGACCTTCGTCATCCTGACCGGCGGCATCGACCTGTCCGTCGGCTCCATTCTTGCCGCCTCGGCGATGGTGGCGGTGATGGTGTCGCTGGTGCCGGAGTGGGGCATGCTCGGCGTGCCGGCGGCCATTCTGGTCGGCCTCGGCTTCGGCGTCATCAACGGACTGCTCGTCGCCTATATCAAGCTGCCGCCCTTCATCGTCACGCTGGGTTCGCTGACAGCCGTGCGCGGCGTCGCCCGCCTGCTCGGCCAGGACACCACGGTGTTCAACTCGGACCTGCCGTTCGACTTCATCGGCAACGGTTCGCTGTTCGGCATCCCCTGGCTGGTCATCATCGCTCTGTCGGTCGTGGTGCTTTCCTGGCTGGTGCTCAAGCGCACCGTGCTCGGCACCTGGATCTATGCCGTCGGCGGCAATGCCGAGGCCGCGCGCCTCACCGGCATCAAGGTGCCGCTGGTGCTGCTCTTCGTCTATGGCGTTTCCGGCCTTCTGGCCGGCCTTGGCGGCGCCATGTCGGCGGCCCGGCTCTACGCGGCCAACGGGCTGCAGCTTGGGCAGTCCTACGAACTCGACGCCATTGCCGCGGTCATTCTCGGCGGCACCAGCTTTGTCGGCGGCGTCGGTTCGATCTGGGGCACGCTGATCGGCGGGCTGATCATCGCAGTGCTCTCCAATGGGCTCATCTTGGCCGGTGTTTCGGACATCTGGCAGTACATCATCAAGGGATTGGTCATCATCGTGGCGGTCGCCCTCGACCGCTACAGGCTCCAGGCAGGAGCAAGAACGTGATTGACCTTAGTCGCCGGCGTCAACGACCCGGTTTCATGTAACGCACCGTGAGAGGCGCGGGGCATCAGGAGGAAAACAATGAAGACCATCGCTAAACTGCTCTGCGGCGTTGCCCTTGCGGCCGTCGTCATCGCACCGGCTTCGGCCAAGGATCTGAACAAGGTAGGCATCTCGGTCGGCCTGCTCGGCAACCCGTTCTTCGTCGCCACCATCAAGGGCATCGAGGACGCCGCCAAGAAGATCAACCCTAATGTCGAGGTGACGTCGGTGTCGGCCGACTACGACCTCAACAAGCAGGTCTCGCAGGTCGACTCCTTCATCGCCGCCGGCGTCGACGTGATCATGCTCAACGCCGTCGATGCCAAGGCGATCGCACCGGCGGTGAAGAAGGCGCAGGCGGCGGGCATCGTGGTTGCCGCTTTCGATGTTTCGGCGCCGGGCGCCGACGTCACCGTGATGACCAACAACGTCAAGGCCGGCGAAGCGGCTTGCCAGTATCTGATCGACCACACCGGCGGCAAGGGCGACTATGTCATCCTGAACGGCCCGGCATCGTCGTCGATCCTGGAGCGGGTCAAGGGCTGCAAGGACGTGCTGGCGAAGCACCCGGATATCAAGATCCTCTCCGACGACCAGAACGCCGAAGGCTCGCGCGACGGCGGCCTGAAGGTGTTCCAGTCGCTACTGACCCGTTTCGACAAGATCGACGCGGTGTTCGCCATCAATGATCCGACGGCGATCGGCGCCCAGCTTGCGGCCAAGCAGCTCAACCGCTCGGAGTTCATCTTCACCGCGGTCGACGGCGCGCCCGATATCGAGAAGGAACTCTCTTCCGGCACCTCGATGATCAAGGCCTCGGCCTCGCAAGATCCTTACGTCATGGCTGGCCAGTCGCTGCAGATGGCGGCTGAGGTGCTCGCCGGCAAAAAGCCGGCCGAGGCGACGGTACTGCTCGACCCGCAGCTGATCACAGCCGAGAACTTGAAGGACTACAAGGGCTGGACCGCAGCCCGCTAAGGCCTCCCAAGGCTGGTGCGGCCGGGATGACCGGCCGCACCTTTTTTGTCTGAGCATCGGATTTTCCCAAAACCGGTTTCCACTTTTGGGTCCGATGCTCTCGACCAGCAGGAGACGATCATGTCGCGCATTGGAATCCATTCTTTCGTCTGGTCGGCAAGCTCGGCGCAAGGCGACCTCGAACGGACGCTGGCCAACACCAAAGAGGCCGGCTTTGACCTGATCGAATTCTCCTATCTCGACCCTGCGAATGTCGATGTTGGCGGGCTGGCCAGGCGCATCGCCGACCTCGACCTCGGCGTGGCGATCAGCATCGGACTGCCGGCCGACGGCGACATTTCAAGCGCCGACAAGGCGATTGCGGCGCACGGCGTCGAAATCCTGAAACGTACGATCGCGCTCACCCGCGATCTCGGCGGCCGGAAGGTCGCCGGCATCCTCAGCACCAGCCACGGATTGCAGACTGAGGCGCCGACGCGCGATCAATGGAACCGCAGTGCTGCCACGCTCGCCAAGGTCGCGGAGACCGCCAAGGCCGCCGGCGTCACGCTCAACCTCGAGATCGTCAACCGCTTCGAGAGCAACCTGCTCAACACCGCCGCACAAGGGCTAGCCTTCATCGAGGACACCGGCTCCGACAACATCTTCCTGCATCTCGACACTTTCCACATGAATATCGAGGAGGCCGATGTCGGGCTGGCCATCCGCCACGCCGCGAAGAAGATCGGCTATGTCCATATCGGCGAGAGCCATCGCGGCTTCCTCGGTACAGGCAACATCGACTTCGCCGCGATCTTCGATGCGCTGACCGCGATCGGCTATAGCGACGACCTCAGCTTCGAATCCTTCTCGTCGGAGATCGTCGACGAGAACCTGTCGAAGAAAACCGCCATCTGGCGCAATCTGTGGACCGACAATATGGAACTGGCCCGGCATGCGCGCCGCTTCATAGCCATCGGGCTGGAGACGGCACGGCGCAAGGCCGAGCTTGTTTCGTCAAGCCATCGACCTTAGCACCACTTCCCGTTTGCGATCCTCAGGCCAGATCAAAACGCTCCACGGCGCGCATGATGCCACGCAGCTCGGCTAGGCCTTTCAGGCGGCCGATCAGCGAGTAGCCGGGGTTGATCCTGGTCTTGCCGATATCGTCGGCGAGCAGATGGCCATGATCGGGACGCATGGGAATCCGCCAGTCGGCGCGACCTTCCCTACTGCGGCGCGTCTCTTCCTGCATCAAAGCGAGGATGACATGCGCCATGTCAGTGCCGCCCTCCAGATGCTCGGCTTCATAGAAGGAGCCGTCATCCTCGATGGTTACATTGCGCAGATGGACGAAATGGATCCGGTCGGCGAATTCCTTGACCATGCCGACAATGTCGTTGTCTGCGCGCGTACCGTAGGAGCCGGTGCAGAATGTCAGGCCGTTTGCCGGACTGCCGACTGCGCTGAGGATGAAACGCGCGTCCTCGGCGGTCGAGACGATCCGTGGCAAGCCATAGAGTGAGAATGGTGGGTCGTCGGGATGGATGCACATGCGCACCCCCTCCTCCTCGGCCACGGGAATGATCTCGTGCAAAAACCAGGCAAGATTGTTGCGCAACTCCTTCGGCCCGATCGAATCGTATTCCGCCAATGCCTCGCGAAAGCTTTCCCGGTTGTAGCTGCGCTCGGTTGCTGGCAGGCCAGCGATGAGATTGCGCTCGATCCTGTCGATCTGCTCGTCGTTCAGCGCCTTGAAGCGTAATTCCGCCTCTGCGATACGTGCCGCGCTGTAGCTGGCCTCGGCATTCCTGCGCTTCAGGACGAACAGGTCGTATGCGGCAAAATCGATCGCGTCGAAACGCAGGGCGTAGCCCGTCGTTGGAAGCCGATAGGCAAGGTCGGTGCGGGTCCAGTCGACCACAGGCATGAAGTTGTAGCAAATGGTCTTTATGCCGGCTTTCGCCAGCGCACGGATCGTGTCCTTGTACCAGCCAACATAGCGAACCCGTTCCGCCGAGCCGATCTTGATCGAATTGTGGACGGGAATGCTCTCCACGACAGACCAGGTCAGCCCTTCGGCCTCGATGATCCGCTTGCGCTCCAGGATATCCGCCAAAGGCCAGGCGCGGCCGTCATAGATATTATGCAGGGCGGATACGACGCCCGTGGCTCCGGCCTGCTTGACATGATCGAGCGTCACCGGGTCGTCAGGGCCATACCAGCGCCAGCATTGTTCCATCGAGGCTTTCCTTTGCGATAAAACAGAACCGTATTGTTGGGCCACAATGGAAGTCAAATTAAAGGAGTCTGCGCAATGAAGGATTTCGACGGCAAGATCGCTCTGGTGACGGGGACGACCGGGATCGGCCTGGCAACCGCCAGACGTCTTGCGGCGGGCGGCGCGGCGATCATCGCCTGCGGCATCGACCGCGCGGCCAACGCGGCGATGACAGCGGAACTGGACAGCTCCGGAGCGGGGGCGCTGGTCATGGCCGTCGACGTCTCCGTGCCGGATCAGGTTCGCGATGCGGTCGCGGCCGGTGTCGAGCGGTTCGGCGGCCTCGATATCATCGTCAATTCCGCGGCGGTCCATCCATATGGAACCGCTGTTAGCACCGATTTCGACACCTGGAACCAGGCGATGTCCGTCAATGTCGGCTCGATCTACCTGACCGCGCATTTCGGTATTCCCGAGATGATGAAGAGAGGCGGCGGCGCCGTCGTCAACGTGGCTTCGGTGCAGGGCTTCGCCTGCCAGCAGAACGTCGCCGCCTATGCTACGACCAAGGGCGCCATCCACACCCTGACGCGCTCTCTGGCGCTTGACTACGCGCGCTCCGGCATTCGCGTCAATTCCGTCAGCCCGGGCTCGATCCGCACCCCGATCCTGGAAAAGGCGGCGCGCGGCGAGAATGGCACCGACGCCGATGTCGAGGCCGCCTACAGGCGCTTCGGCGAAGCCCACCCCATCGGACGCATCGGCGAGCCCGAGGAAGTGGCGGAACTCATCGCCTTTCTGTGTTCGTCGAAAGCCGGGTTCTGCACCGGTGCGGACTACAGGATCGATGGCGGCCTGACGGCCGGCATCGGCGTGAAGTAGAAACAGGAAGATCGGTCTCGGCCGGCAAACCAATGACGCTTAACATGCGCGAGTTTGCATACTGCACTTGCAGCCGGTTCAACCGTCTGATTCCCTTGGTTACGCTGGGCTGTCCTGATTCGCTCACTGTCCAAAGTCTTTGCAGTGCGCCAGGAGCAAGCCTTCCACCGACCGCTGCGCTGGCGCATTCAATGGGAGAGACGGCAAATGAACACTGCAACGAGGCCGGCAATCTCGGAGATGAGGCCCAAAATATCCGTCATCGGGGTTGGCGGCGGTGGCGGCAACGCCATCAACAACATGATCGCCGAAGGCTTGCAGGGCACCGAATTTATCGTCGCCAACACCGATGCTCAGGCGCTCACCATGTCGAAGGCAACGCGGCTGATCCAATTGGGAGCGCACGTCACGGAAGGCCTTGGTGCAGGATCCCTGCCCGAGGTCGGCCATGCCGCGGCCGTGGAATCGATCGACGAAATCATGGACCATCTTGCGGGAACGCATATGTGTTTCGTGACCGCGGGCATGGGAGGCGGAACCGGAACTGGTGCAGCACCGGTCATAGCGCAGGCCGCGCGCAACGCGGGAATACTGACCGTGGCCGTCGTCACCAAGCCGTTCGTCTTCGAAGGGAACCGTCGAATGCATGCCGCCAATGAGGGCATCGAGCGGCTCCGCGAAAGCGCCGATACCGTCATCGTCATCCCGAACCAGAACCTCTTCAGGATCGCCGATGCCAGGACGACCTTCGCGGACGCGTTCGCCATGGCGGATCGCGTCCTCTACGCCGGCGTCGGCTGTATCACCGATCTCATCGTCAAGGAAGGGCTGATCAATCTCGACTTTGCCGATGTGAAGTCGGTGATGCGCGATATGGGTCGCGCGATGATGGGAACCGGCGAAGCCACCGGGGAGGACCGCGCCAGGAAGGCGGCCGAAGCAGCGATCGCAAACCCGCTTCTCGACGAAGCGTCGATGATGGGCGCCAAGGGCGTCCTTGTCTCGATATCGGGTGGCACTGATATGACGCTGTTCGAGGTCGACGAAGCTGCCACCCGCATCCGCGAGGAGGTCGACGCCGACGCCGATATCATCGTCGGCGCCATTTTCGACAAGGCGCTCGCCGGAAAATTCAGGGTGTCGGTTGTTGCGACGGGATTGCGTCGCGGGCTCGAGATACCGCTGACGGCGGGATTGGAAAACCGTGTGAATTGATCAACAAAAGAAATTCATGGCCTGGCAGCGCCGGTTGGAATGTCGGGCGAACAAGTGACGCCGGCATCAAAGAAAACCCCGGCAACCATTCGAGATTGCTGGGGGTTTATGCCGAAACTGGTTGCCGGGACAGGACTTGACTTTCTTTCTCTGTCCAGCTGTGTCGGCTCGCCTCCCTTGCAGGCCCTGATGAGGATCAAAAACCGAGCGCGGCAGGCCGCAAACGCAAAACGGCCCGCACTGAGGCGGGCCGTTTTGGGTATTTGGTTGCGGGGACACGCAACCACCGATGCCGACATTTGGTAACCACGCCGATATGACGACGGCTTGTGCATCGATGATAGTCGAAAATCCCTCTAGGGTTCGAGGCCCGGAGGACGTATTCAACTCTTGATTGAGAGAGGCTTTTCGTGGGCTGGGATCGTTACGCTATTCAGGCGGTACATAGAGACCTACTCCTTGAGGTCGACCCTGTAGCGATTCTTACCATGCAGGGAAGCAATGGCGAAGCTTCCCAAAGCGAGGCCTTTAACGGCAGCTTTGGCTGTTCGATGAAAGCGTCCAACGGCCACAGGCAATCGTTCGTCTACAGTTCTCGAAGGCCTTAATGGGGCCGCTTGCGGCCTGACGGGTTTCGGGATGTAATCGGCGATAGCCGCCATTCCTGCTATCTTAAGCCATTTGGCCCCTTGCCCAATAACGCTGATCCTGAGATGTATTTGCCGGAGCGGTTCCGTAGGAGAAAGTAGAAAATCAGACGTTCAGACTGCGGGTACCAGGGTTGCGAACTGACCCTAAGTGGTCATCTGATCCATGTATGGTTGCATCGATGCTAAGATGTCGTGGAAATCCTCCTTCTGCAGCACAGACAATTTTTCGGTGAACTCTATCACCTTGCCGTCTACAATGGTTCGACCGTGAAGAGAAACCGTGCCGAGGATCGTCTGAGCGTCGTCCGGACGAGCAGCCACGATCAGGTCAATCATGGCACCCACATTGGTCGCGTCTTGATCCTGCTGGTTGGGACTATCCACGACGATCGGAGCGAGGAGGGATGTCGAATGCTTGTATATCGTGCGCAGGATCGCGAGGAAATATGCCAGTAGTGCTCTTGGCAGGTCGCTGCCTGTTTCCGAAATCTTGGCGGGGATCTTCGTGATCTCATCAGCGCTGTAGTTGGTGACGTCTAACCGCTTAAGGTAGCCGAGCACGAGGCCGGAATAGTATTGAACGATTTCTTCGCGGCGCTTCTTGTCCTTGATTTTGCGCAGCCTTTCATCGATTTTCTCGATCTTGCCCAACAAGTCGGCGATCTGATCGTCAAGCTCTTCGATCTGTCCATCGAACAGGTTGGACGCAATGTGTCGCCCTCGACTTTCGATGACCTCAAACAGGCTGACATCCCCCTTCTTTGCATCAAGAGATGCCTGGACTTCGGCAAGCGCTCGATCGGCCTCATGGACTTCGGACTCTGCCTTGACGGCTTGGGACGTCAACGCACCGACTTTCTGCCTGGCTTCAGTGATGAACTCAAAGCAGGCTTCACGATCCTCAATAATGCCGTAACGGTTGGCGAAGTCGTTGCGATGAGCGGTTCCGCATGTAGGGCAAAAAACCTCTTCAGGTAGATCACCAGCGAACCTGGCATCCTTCTCCAACTCAGCGATCGACGCTCTGACTACCTGCATTTGCTGTTCGATGATCATCCGCTGATCTAGAATCTCGGAGAGCTTGCTAGCGCGATCCTGCCGCACCCCCCTAATCTGCTTGAGGCGCGTAAGGAGGCCTTCAATCGCCTGTTCGTGACCCTCTATTGATAGTTCAAGTCCATCGAACGAGGCTTGGAGGTTGAAGCGCTCGATCGCTTTCTGCACGACCCGGCGATCAGCCACTAGCCCTTTCTGGTCAACTTGCAGCCCCCGTTTGTCGGCCTCAAGTTCATAGTATTCGTTTGGTAGGATGCCGGTGTGGAACTCTAACAACGCTTTCCGGAAGTCCGTGTACTGGGAAAGGTTGGCGAACGAGTCCAACGGCTTCGCCCAACCGGAGTCCTGGTCCATGTAGAACGGCAGGAACGTATAGGCGGGTGGAGGGGTTTCAGGCTCACCCTTCCGATTTGAGAGCACCAGTTTGAAATCCAACAGTCGACTCAGAAAGGGCGCTAGCTCTCTTGTGACTTGACTGGTTGCGAGCAAGAGCTCGCCATCGGCGTCGAAAATACCGAATGCGTCATGGTCACGAAGGATCCGGTAGCGGCGACCGTCGACAGTAAAAGTGAGAAGGGCCTTGATGTTCGCCTTCGCCCAAGTCGGGTGGATTTTTGCCGACGATGCACCGAGAGCCCAGTAGAGGCTCTTTATAACAGAGGATTTGCCGACGTCATTCGCCCCCTTGATCACCGTCAATAGAGGGTGGAACTCGATTTTGCGAGCTTTGCGCTCTAGCCGCGACAACAACTCCAGAGTCTCGAAGCGCAGTTTTTTCATCGTTCTTCTTCCGGAGATTCCTGATCAGCAGTTGGTACCGAAGGTCTTCGTTTGTACTCATCTTTTCAGCTCGTAAAGTATAGCCGCTTTCACAAATGCGTCGTTGGTGCCGGCTTTCCATTCGGTCACGATTGGCCGGACCTCAGTGATAACCGCATTGATGAGCGCCAAAAGATCGTCGGCCTTATCGATTGCCTCGTCGACAATTCCGCGCACTCGCTCCGTGAAAGCGATAGTTGCGGCATTCGACCGGGAACGGAGGGTGATCTCGTACTCCCGCCAAGCTCGCTCAATCCTAGTCTTCTCAGCTAATGGCAGGTGGAGTTCGTTAGCCACAGCTGTCCAATCCGGTCTTCTTTCATGCTGGTCCTGCGCCTGAGACAACCACTTCAGCATGTCCGCCCGCGTAACGAATTTCGAAGCCTTGAGCTGGTCAAAGCTGCTAAGGTCGGCCAGGGACTTAGAACGTCGGCGGCAATAATCGTTCAGCGCCAAGGCAAACGGCTTGGGCGGTATATGCGAGCCAAGTTCCTGCTCTAGGAACGCAGCGATCCGCCCGACGACGGTGTTTTCATAGTTCGACAGGTTCAGGTCGGAGAAGACGAAGAAAAAGAGGCTTGTATGTTTGAGGTCTTTGAAGCCGGCTGACTCCGAGCTCAGCTCCGTCACAAATTTGGCAAGCTTCTTTTTCTCGGCCTTGGTGAAACCTTCCTCGCCGTGGACAACGATCACGTCGGGGAGCGGCTGATTGCTCACGAACGCGAGTTTCTCAACAATCGCCCCGAACCGAACGAAGTTGTCGAACATCTTGCCGGCAAACGAACTTTTCTTGGCGCCCTTTGACGTCGGGCGGCTGGTTATCTGGGCAAAAGACCAGTTACCGGATTTCTTGGTCTTGACCTGGTAGAAGATCGCGCTCGTTGGCGCATCGGCCTCGTCGAGGGAGACAATGTCGTCATGAAATTCGAAGGCGACGGCGTAGTTTTTCCCTTCCGCGTGCAAATCTAAAAGACGCGACAGGCCCCACGCTGTCTGGTAGTCGAAACGGTCATACGCTGTCCGCCCGCCCTCTTCGCGTTGCGAAACCGTCAGCAGCGAATCCTTGACGCTCAAAAAGACCACCCCCCAACCCCGGAAATGAAAAGCAAATTACGCTTCCCTTTTCAAGCTCTCAATATCGCGCCTGCGAGATATTGACCAAGAATTATTGACCACCCTTCGGAGCGACTCCGACATCACTGAACGAACCCTCAACTGTCCAATATTCCGTGTCGCTACATAAGATGTAAGCGTCCGCTCATTGGCGCAGCCACCACCTCCAGTGTGGCAGCTGGCCATTTCTGCTTTCAGGAAGCTGCAAACGGCGGACATGCGGCGCAGAGCTGGCAGGCTTTTAGACTAGACTAGCCGGCTCAACCGTCAGGATCCGGTTTGGCAAAGAGCGAGACGGTTAGATGTTTGATCCCAGATTTTGATGGGGCATCCTTGTCCTCCGAATCAAGGGATGCGCTATGGGCCAGGTTCTTCATGGGGAGCGCCACGACGACAGAGGCGATCCGTCGAGCGATACAGCATAGTCAAGAGAGCCTGAGAGCGCTGCCGAAGCGCTACGGCATCAACCAGAAGACTGTTGCCAAATGGCGGGAACGGACCTCGGTGGCCGATCTGCCGACCGGTCCGAGGGAGCCTAGAATCGACGGTGCTCTTGCCCGAGGAGGAGGCCGTCATCGTCGCCTTCCGGCGCTACACTCTGTTGCCACTTGATGACTGCCTCTATGCCCTACAACCTACGATCCCACACCTGACGCGCTCGTCACTGCATCGCTGTCTGCAGCGCCACGGCATCAGCCGCCTGCCGGATGTTGAAGGCGACAGGCCGGCCAAGAAGAAGTTCAAGAGCGATCCGATCGGCTACTTCCGCATCGACGTCGCCGAGGTGCGCACCGAACAGGGCAAGCTGCACATGTTCGTCGCGATCGATCGCACCTCGAAGTTCGCCTTCGTCGAACTGCATGAGAAGGCCACCACCGCCGTCTCAAGAGACTTCTTGCTGCGCCTGATCGCGGCCGTTCCCTACAAGATCCACACCGTGCTCACCGACAACGGCATCCAGTTCACGACGCCCGGCGCCGGCGGTTCGGCCGTGCCATTGATCAAGGAAGCCATCGCAAACGGCGAACGCTTCTGGGTCCATGCTTTCGAATACGCCTGCGCCCACGAACGACATCGAGCACCGAACAACCAAGGCAAGACATCCGTGGACCAACGGCCAGGTCGAGAGGATGAACCGGACCATCAAGGATGCGATTGTCAGGCGCTTCTATTACGAGAGCGACGACCAACTCCGCCAGCACCTTGCCGACTTCATCTCGGTCTACAACTTCGGTCGCAGACTCAAGACCGTCAAAGGCCTCACACCCTATGAGCTCATCTGTAAGGTTTGGGCCGCACAGCCCGAACGGTTCAAGCTTAATCCGCTCCAGCAAATGCCGGGACTAAACAGCTAGTAGAGAGGGTCCCTGCGAGTTCTGCAAGGAAAGGGCCAGCCGGTCCGCCTCCGACAGCATGAACTATCCGATCACGGATCGCCGTTCGTCAATGCAAGGGATCCGGGCGGAGGATCAGCGCTTTCTGCTCTGCGGCTTCAAGCGTCCCTGATCGGACTTCTTGGATCGAACTCCTCCTGCTCGTGCACGAGACCATTCGAGGAAAGGAAGTTCGCCAAGTCGGCAACCATGCTTCCATTCACGTCGCCAATAGGATTGGTCACGATCTGTGCGGGCCTCCCGAAGCGGCGCAGCAGCTCAGTGTCCATCATATGGGGGCGCAGCGAAATGTCGACGTTGGCAAGATGTCGTTCGAGGTGCTGGAATATGCGGATGCCTCCGGCGTCCATATCCCCCCAGTGAAACGTCGGCACCTGCGCCTGGGCCGCCAGCCTTGTGATTGTTGCGAGCGTCGGTCGCGAGGGGAAGCCCCCCGAATAGATGACGAGCGCCCGTTCGGACCGTGCGACCTCGCGGATGTGCCGAACGAATGACGTGAAGTTCTCGATCGTGAGGACGTAGTTGGGCCTCGTCAGGAGACCGATCCCGCCGGCGCAGTCGGTAGGTATTCCGACATAGGGCATCGCCGGAAAGGACCGCCCGTCTAGCGATACATCACCGTGCAGCAGGATAGGTTGCGGCAAGCGCCTGATACCTGCGCTGGCAAGCAACTCCTCCGGATCGAGGCGAGTCTGATCCTCCATGTTCGGGTAAATCTTCGCCATCGCTGCGGCGACTTGTCGGACATTCTTCTCCAGCGCCTTACTGTCGCCGACTGTCAGGCGCGAGAACGTCCGGAAGTCCTGCTCTCCCTGTGGATTGCCCGACATGCGCTCGTGTATCGCGATGGCGAGGCCGATCACGTGTGCAAGCGTTCGCCCGTCTCCGTTCCCGATTCCGATGTGGGACACGCCGCGCGTCCAGGCCGCGACGGCGTCGTCGATCAAGCTGGTGGCGCCGGCGGGCAGTCTCGGCTGCGACCGCAGTTCTGAAACAGCTTGAGATGCCAATTCGCCAGCCGGCCGGCGTTCGACCTTCCGGTAGAGCACCCCGGCATCCTTCAGTCTCGCACTGGTTACCCGGCGCTCCGTCTTCGGACCGGTGTGGACCAGCTCGATCCCGCCTGCTCGCTCCAGCGCTGCTAGTTCCTCGTCGAAGGTGTCCCGCAGGTCCATGTTGGCGAAGCCGTTGTTGTCGATCGAGGCGAGCAGGTTTTGCGCGGCGGGACTGCGTTCGTGCCGCGTGAGCAGATCGTCGACGAGTGAACTGATGGTGGAAAACCCGCGTCGGCTCATTCGGCGGCGCTCGCCTTGAGGCCGAGGCGCTCCGCGAGTTCTTCATCCGTCGCGTGTTGCGGATTGGCAGCGCGCATCTCTTCGCGGACACGGTCCTTGATCCGGATGGATTCGGCCAGGGAAACGTCGCCGCTGCGGAACACGTCGATGATATAGTCTAGGTTCTCGTAGACGACCGCACGTTTCTCGGTCGGCGCAGCGATGACGACTTGGAGGCCGATCGCGCGGTAGAAGTCGAGCAGTGTCCGCTGGTTGGGGCCATCCATCTTGCTGAAGGCCTCGTCGAATACGGCAAGACCCATTCCGAGATCACTTGGAGCGGTCGCCTGGCGGACGCCGTGATAGGAGCTTGCGAGGGCTGCTCCGATGACTACGTAGAAAGGCACCTGGCGTTCGGCACCGCTGGCCACGCCGCGTCGGCGGTCGAAGCTCGTCGTCCGCCCGGTCGCGACGTCGCGCATCCTGAGGTCATAGGTGAAATAGCTGCGGTAATCTTGAAAGACCGTGAAGTCGAAGGATTCGTCGGCGAGAAGCTGTTCAATCTGCCTCAGCGCTCGCGCGTGCCGCTCGTCGCGAGGCTCGGCCCGACCGAACAGTGCATCCAGCACGCGCCCGTCAGTCTCGCTGTCCTTGGCGAGATGATAGAGGTCATCGAACTCTGGTTTGACGAGCTCCGCCAGCCGATAGATCTCACCGTGAAGGGGACGTCTACGGAGCGCCGCCGACAACTTCTCCATCTCCGAGTGAAGCTGCCCGAAACGGCTGTTCAGCTCATGAATGAAGGTCGTCTTGAAGAGACGCGAAACCCGATCTGCCGCCTCGTCCGCTTGCTCGCGGTACCGGATGAGCTCGTTGTCTTCCAGCATCGCAATGCCATCTGACACCCATGGTTTTACCGTGCCGATGATCGGCACGTCCGCATAGCCCTCGAGTGCGTCGGGGAAGTCGATCGCATACCTCCCAAGAGCCGCCCTGATCCCATGACCGAGCTCCCGATATCCCTGCTTCGCATCGTCCGCAGCCTTCTCCATGTCGGAAGCAATCCTGGCCGGACTTCTAGCCGGATGCCTTTTATATCGCTCTCGGAGCGATCGCACTTGTGCTGCGGAGGTCACGACACCGCGGAACTGTCGACGGCGATGGGCGAGGCACAGATAAGAGCCGACGCTCTGCTCGCCCGCGCCTAGTCTCGCCTTGACCTCCTCAATCTTCGATCTGAGCGACGCGCGACTATCGATCAGTTCATCGCGACCTGCCTTGAGACTGCTCAATAGGACCTGCGACCGCCTCTCCGCGTCGAGTAGTTCAGGGTCGACCTGGGCCGATATCCGATCGAGCCGTCGCCGCGCGTCGGCACGCCTGTCGGCCAGATCCCCTAGCACGAATGCGAGCGCTTCTAACTTGTCCTTTTCGCCGACCGGTCTGCTGCAATCCTCGAGCCGGCGGATCGCATCCTCGAAGAAGCGCTTCTTCTCAAGATGAATCCTGAGAAGCTGCAAGCGCTGTTCTATCTGCTCCCGTAGCGTGGCCTCCATCAGTGGTGCCGCAGCCCGGCCAATCTTGAGGCCGTCCGGCCGGCGCATCTCGGTAATCAGGCCGTCGTAATATGCACCGTCGGCCATCACGGCGCGGCCGCTGGATAGAAGCTCATCCTGGTTCTCCGCAAGCCGGACATTGCCTATCCTGAAGACTACGAACGCCATGGCCAGCTTATCGTCGCTGCGGATCATCGAAGCTAGCGTGCCGCCTTCGGGCACGGTGGACCTCGACTGGAGCTTGCGGGTGTTGGCTACGCGGCATCCCGGATAGGCGTCGCGTCCATGTCGCAGGATCTCGGTCGCACGGTAGGCGTGCTCCGGATCGACAATGATGGCCTCGCGGTCGCGGGTGAGCAGCGCCTCGAGCGCATTACGCCACCGTTCGTCGATTACGTCAGCGACCTCGCAGAGTGTGCGCGGCGTCATGCCTTCGCGGCGCAGAGCCGCCATAAGTTTCGAGGTTGCGGTATTAAGGGTGATTTGTCCCCGTTTGGCGTTGGCAAGCTGTTTGCTGTCCTCGGCTGTCTCGGCCTCAAGTTGCTTGACCCAGACGATGGCGTCGTCTCGTTGGTCGGTCGCCTTTTCTGTCCGGGCAATCGCCGCTTCAGAGACCGCGTCCAGCAGCTCGTCCATCTTCGCCGGATCGCGTGGCCAATCGGGTGGTGCGAGCCCGCGGCTGGCCTCCTCGACGCGCTCGAGCGCGCGGAACAGTTCCCCCGGGTTTATGACGCTCAGCTTGTCGCGCAACTCCAGGAGCTGGATCGCGCGCGCAGCGCAAAGGTGTCGAGCCAGCAGGCGCTCCATGACGCCGGCATGGTCCCGCTCCAGCCCCCTAATCTCCTGCTCAACGATGGCGCGTTGTCCCTGCGCGCCGGTCGCGGCGAGCTGTCGCTGGACGGATGCGAACGCCTCGGTCTCACGCTCAATCTCCTCCTCCACCCGCGCGAACTCCTCCATGACTACATGAAGCTCGTGCGACTTCGACCTGTGTTCACTGATATTCGTCAACAGCCTGGTGAATCCTTCGACCAGCATGGCGGTCTTCTCGATCGCGCGGCAGGTGAGCTCCTCGGCGAGAAGTCGGTTGAACTCCTCTATTTGGGCGCGGATTGCGCGAAGTGCCTCTAGCCTTCGGTTGAGGTCGGCAATGGTCTTCTGGATCTCGCGGTAGCGGCGGATAGAATCGCGTAGCTCGGCGATGTCGATCGGCTTGGGTTCGAGCAGGTAGCGGTGCACGAACTGCTCGACAGACGAGATGTCCGTGAAGGAGAGCGCGGCCACGAAGGTGCGAACAAACCGCTCGGGATCTGACGTGCGGCGCCCCGTGAACAGCGCGCGCATGTACTCGCGGATGTATGTCTTGGCATCGTCCGGCGTGAGGAGCTGACCGCCCGCTTCGCCGCAGGCCTGATCGAGCCGCCGGCGGACAACGGGCCACACGGTAGGCCGGGACGCGTCTTGGCCGATATCCAGCAGCATGGAGGTGTCGACGCTGATCCCCTCGGCGACAAATCGTCCAACTACCTCTGTCTGTTGTCCGCGGGCGGCCTCAATGGACAGGCCGAGGCTCACAGGCATCCGCCGCCTTTCCGGATGCTCAAAGACAAGCGCGATGTAGCTCCTCGCCTGGTTCCTGAGGAATGTGTCCTCGTTGAGTTGGCCGAGGCAGTAGCCCCCGAGCGTGCGGTCCGAACGGCCGCTGCTCTCGCCCGCCGATCGGTTGAACCGGTACAGACGGGACGAACCGCCCGCTATGATCGCCTGTATCAGATCGATGATCGTAGACTTGCCGGATCGGTTCTGGCCGAGGATGGCAGCATCGCCGGCCAGATCGAGGTCGGCCCTCACCATCATGTGCCAGTTCACGAGGACGATGCGTCGCAGTTCCATCATGCCTCGCCTCCCACCACCGCCTGATCGCCCGCGTCGGTGTTCGAGGCGGCCGGACGCGACAGGATCTGCTCGAGCGACGCGACGAAGTCGTCGCCGGCGACGCTCGTAACGAGCGCGCGAATGTCGAGATTCATATCCTGCGCGTCTGCGTCGAACTCACCAAGGCGAACGATCGCCTTCCGTTCGAGCATCCGGAGCACGTCGCGGAACTCGTTTGGCGCAAGCGCCGCGCGCCGGCTGCCGGCGACTATGCCCTGATAGGCCGCATACGCCTCGTTGAGCGTCGTGCGGACAGTTCCGTTGGTGTAGATTTCGCCTAGTTGGAGCGCCTCTTCCCAGAGCCGTCGCATGACGAGTAGGGCGATCGTCTCATCGATGCGCAGCCGCGGCAGCGACGTGCGCTCCGGATCGGGCAGGATCCCCGCCCAGCCTTCGGTCTCCCGGTGGACGAGACGGTAGCCCGCGACGTCAAAATAAGCCTCGACGAGCTTCGCGAGCTCTGGACGGTGAAGCGTTTCGAGCAGCGTCGCGGCCCCACGGTCCTCCGTGTGGACAAACTGGTTACGCATTAGATGCGCAATGAACTGCGTGACCCTTAGGAAGCCGCGGGGGTTCGAGTTCTCGAGGGCGTTGAACTCAAGCAGCATGCCCGACCTCGAGGGTGATGCTATCGTCGAGGCGCTTCACGTGAAAGCCGCCGCAGTCCAGCCACTCATTTGACACCGCCTCGTCGAACGCCGCGAGCTCGAACCTGCCCTCGAGCGCCTTCGCGAGCCGCGAGTCGACGTCGGCGCCGAGGCCGCCGGCAACCATCATTCGGATGGCTTCGAAGGCAAGGAAGTCGTCGACGGTCTCGACCCTCATGGAGGCCGCCGTAGTTTCGCCAAAGGGCGGTACCCGCCTTTCGAGGAAACGGCTAATCCTTGCTGGCGAGATGGTCAGGCGATCCAAGTACGCCCGCTCGAGCTGACGTCTGAATTCGCGTATCGGGTCGGGCGCCGGAAGAGTCAGATCGGCGTCGGCGATCTCCGGCCGCTCCCCGCGCGGCTTCGCGAGCAGCTCGGGAGCGACCACGGTCACCCGAGGCTCAATCAATCCTCGGACCATAAGATCATCCACGCCCCGCGAAAGAGCGTCGTCAAGGCCCTGGATCACGTGCTCGCTGCGCTGGAGGAAGTTGGTTCGGCGCCCAGCATACCTGACCACGTTGCGCAGCCGCATCTCGAGCCTGGACCGGTGTTGCTGGATCGCCTCGAAGGATTCCTCGATCCGCTCGAACACGCGGCGGATCCGGAACAGGTCCTCCTGCACGAGGTCGCGCGCCGCTTTCCCGTCGGGAACCAGCCTAGCTTCAAGATACGCGTCTGCGATTGCTGCCAAGTCAATCTCGGAATCCTGCAACTCGTCGAGGGAGACCAGAATAGTCCGCCGATACCGATAGGGATGCGCCGTGGTCGAGATGGAGGTATAGTCGCGTAGGAGCACCCGCTCGACGAAGTCCTCGAAGTAATGCCGCAGCCGCTCCGCAAGTGTCTCCGAGGCAAGCACCTGCCGATCAACTTCCCGCAGGGCCGCGAGCACGCTTCTCAGATATCGTCCGAAACGTGCTGAGTCCTGAGCGGCCTTGTTGAGGCCGAGAGCGTTTTCGGCCGGCTTCTCGCGCACTGCACGGATCGCGTTCCTTACCTCCACCACCAGGCCGCCTAGTTGCTCGGCCCCGCCCTCCTTCAGGGAGCAGAGGAATTCGGCGAGACGCATCGCGCCGGACGGCATCTCTACGGTCGTCTTAAGGCCATAGCTCGCCTCGTCCAGCCAGCCCGTCTGCAGCATCCGGTTGTAGATGTGCCGGGAGCAGCTAATCGCGGTCCCGGTGGCCTCATCATCCACGCCTGCGACGCGGCGACGCCTGACCCGTCGGCCGGTTCGCGTGATGAGACGGTCTAGGTCGACGGCAGCTTCGTCCTCAGCCCAGAGGCCGGGCTCCCGCGTGACGCAGTCGTAGATCACACCGACCACCTCCGCCTCGGTCGGGAACAGCAGGTCCGACCGGTAGAGGCCGTCGTAGACGGCAAGGATCGCACGCTCATAGAGCAGCCGGTTCCCCCCAGAGAACACCGTGAAGACGTCCGGACCGAGTTGACCGAAGAGTTGTGGACGCGATGCATCCGATACTGAAGATACTGCGGACTTTGCCAAGATTCCCACCCCTTCTGAGAAGGTTGGCTGGAGCCCGTCTAAAGGTCAAGCGATTAGCGGACTATGCCGCGTGTTAGGCACGGGAAATGGTTCAACCGGTTTCTAACAATGGATCTTTCTCACCGATTTTACAGAGTGCCCACCCGAAGGTCGTCCAGCAGCAAACTTTGCAATCCACGGCACTCGTTCTAGGCTCGGCAAGAGAAATCAAGAGAAATGATGAACAAACGGCGGGCTATTGAGGTGGCGAAATTCAGCGTCAGACGTCCGATATCGGGCACGAAGCGGTCACCAAGAAATGCCGTTGTCGTATTCCGACGGGTCGGCGGTCGAGCCCGGCCGCTGGCCGCAGGTTCTTGAGATCCTGTAGGATTCCTCGGGGCGCCGCCACGAAGCGGACATTCCAGACCGCGAGGTAGGCATGCCGGCGGAGGCGACCTCACCCATCCCGGCTATGCGGTGAGCGTCAGCGTGCTGAAGGACTTTCCAACGCCGCTGTTCATCATTGACCGCCGATGGTCCACGAACCCATGAAAACTTCACATGCGCCGCCACGGCGATAGCTGCGCAGTGTGGCGAGCATGGACCTACTCGGCCGAATTGAACAAGGTCCCCAACCGTCGGCAGGATACTTCAAACCAAAACTCCCACACCCCACCCGCTCGGCGTCCACGCCCTGAGTTTGCGCTTCCTGCCAATAAGAGAGATTCAACCTAGCGACATGGGCCGCCGCCTGCTTGGATGCATGAATTTTAAACAAAAAACGTTGCAAAACGAAGCACAGCCTCCTATGTGGAGGACGAAGGATTTGGCGATGTCCGCATTGAGCGAACTGAAGAAGCGGTTGCGCCCTGGGCAGGTCTATCGGCGCAAGGACCTGGCGAAATGGTCCACGGCTGTCGATCGTCACCTACGTCAGCTTGTCGAGGAAGGTCGGCTCGATAGGGTATCGGGCGGACTGTACATGGCTCCGCGCAATACGCGTTTCGGCAAGGCTCCGGCTGCGGCGGAGAAACTGGTCGAGACGTTCCTCAAGGACGATCGCTTTCTGATAGTCTCCCCCAGCGCCTATAACAGCCTGGGGGTGGGCACGACCCAGCTCTATAACGAACCGGTGGTCTATAATCTCAAGCGCCATGGGCGCTTTCAGCTAGGCGGTCGAATGTACGACTTCCGTAAGAAGCCCTCAGTGCCTGCGAAACTGACCCAGGAAGTGTTGCTGGTCGACCTTCTCCAGAACCTTGATCGTCTTCCCGAGAACAAGGCCGAGGTGTTGCCTCGAGCCCTCAGGCGCGCCCGCGATATGAATCCCGCGCAGCTGGCCAAGGCGGCGCGGGATTTCGGTTCGGTTCGCGCCGGGCGACTGGTGAGCCAAGCGCTAGAAGCGGTCTGATCCGCATGCCGCTTCTACACGATCTGGGGGATTTCAAGGATCTGATCTCGGTCGTCGCCGCGGACATGAACATCGATTCCGGTCTGGTTGAGAAGGACTACTGGATCATGCATGCCTGTGGGGCTTGCAGCAGCTTGGTTTCCGCTTCGAGCTCAAGGGCGGCACATCGCTGTCCAAGGGACATCAGCTGATCCACCGCTTCTCCGAAGACATCGACATTCTGATCCATCCTCAGGGCGCTCTTCCTACCGGCAGGAATCACGACAAGCCGGCCCACATCGAACTGCGCCGAGAATTCTTCGACGGCCTGGTTCCTCGACTCAACATACCCGGATTTTTGCGCGCCGAGCGTGATCAGGCCTTTGATGATCCCACGGGTCGGGTGCGAGGTGCTGGAATTCGTCTGATTTATCCGGAGCTCAATCCGTTGCCCGCCGGGCTCAAGGCCGGCGTGCTGTTGGAAGCGGGCTTCGATCGGGTCGCGCCCAATCAAGCCCGCCTGATCTCTTCCTGGGCCTATGATCGAGCGGTCGCATCGGGCGTGACAGACCTAATCGATAACCGCGCCGTCGATGTTTAGTGCTACGAGCCCGGCTACACTTTCGTCGAAAAGCTACAGACCCTTTCCACCAAATTTCGCCAGCAGCAGGCTTCCGGAGAGATGCCTGACAACTTCATGCGTCACTACTATGACGTCTCCTGTCTTCTGGAGGACGATGGCGTCCAGGCCTTTATCGGCAGCCCGGCATACCGCGCACACAAAGCCGACCGGTTCCGAGGCGGGGATGAGCCGGACCTGCGGCGGAACGAGGCCTTTCGCCTCAGCGAGCCCACGACCCGGCAGATCTACGCCGACGCCTATGAGCGAACCCGCGCCCTTTACTACAGGGACCGGCCTTCGCTCGACGCAATCCTTACTCAGCTGGACGCGCATCTCGATCGATTGTGATCCCATAAGGGTCCAGACTGTGAGGCGCGGCTGACTCCGGGTCAGCGTAGGCGGAAGCACGCCAAGTCCACTCGCAACCTAGATGAGATCCACAAGTGTGGCCCGCCGCCGGGAACGGTACCGGGCCAGTTCCTGATCGCAGCCAACAATATTTTCTGGATTGTCGGGTTGATGAGTCATCCCTTCAGATCTTTGCATCCAAGCACCCTGACTCTGGCAGCTTTGACCGATCCGGGGCAAGCTGTCAGCGTCGCGATCGCGATTCACCGCCGACGCGGCAACATTTGCGTTCCAAGCGCATTCGCCGGGCGGGATTCTATGCACCCGTTTGGTGCGCATTGTTCCGAGAATCCGCCGCACTATCGGGCATTGATAATCCAGGCCCCAAGCGAGGGGCAACGTGGCGCCGCTGGTTCCATCGATGGCATCGGCCTCCAGCCTGCCTCGTATCACGCCGGCACAACTATGGACTCTCTGCCCGGATCGACGCATTCTTCCCCCGGGGGGAATGGGCTTGGACAGATCCCGGCACGACAATCGGCTTGACCAGTCGCGAAAGCGCACCGCCGCCAAGCGGACACGCGCCCGGCGTTGGGCACCCGTTCCACAGCGGCTGATTTTTGTCAGTGTGGCTGCCGCTGGTGCGTTAGCCTTCCTGTCGGCCATGCAGCAAAGCGACCGCCTGCCCGAGATCAGTCTGTCGAATCTAACCCGCCCGAGCCCTCCACCGACCGCCGGGGTCGCCTCCATTGTAGACGGCGACACGATTGAAATCCGCGGTCAGCGCATTCGCCTCAACGGGATCGATGCGCCTGAGAGTAAGCAGTATTGCGACGACGCGAAGGGGTTCGACTATCCCTGTGGGCGCCGTTCGGCCGAAGCGTTAGACGCGTTCCTGGCGACATCGAGGCCAGTTCACTGCCGGTTCGTCTCCAGGGATCGCTACGACCGATTTGTCGGCGATTGCCTGCGCTCAGATGGTGCCAGCCTGTCCGCCTGGATGGTCGAGCACGGCCAGGCCCTGGATTGGCCCCGTTACAGCCACGGCGCGTACGCACAGCAGCAAGCGAAGGCGGAAGCTATGAAGATCGGCATATGGGCCGGCAAGTTTCAGGCGCCTTGGGAGTGGCGAGCGGAGCATGCAGATGGCGCGGCGCCGTCGGGCCCACCACGAGGCATCGTCAGCCGCCGGCTGCTCGCGCAGAACGGCTATTCGTGCGAGGCGCGGCGAACATGCTCTCAAATCAGCTCATGCGATGAAGCAAACTGGTTTCTCGCAAACTGCTCATGGGGAGGCAAGTTGGACCGAGACAAGGACGGTATCCCCTGCGAATCGGTTTGCTAGGGAAAGCTCGTTCGTCGCCTGTGACTTGGCGACCGGCTCGGGCCGTCGCGCTTTTTGAACTCGCGGTAAAGGCGTCCTATCCTAGAGAGCCGGTCGCGGAGGCAAACGGCGGCTGGCAATCAACGCATCACCAACCTCATGCGATCACGGCGCTGGCCGAGGTGTCGTAGCGACGCTTGGCGGCAGGATCGGGTAAGTTACCTGCGGCTGGTCTCCGCTTAGTGTCCGCAAGAAGGCGACGATATTGGAGACTTCGTCAGCGGCCAATCGGGTGCCAAGCTGGGTGGTGCCCATCACCGCCACCACCTCCTCGAGGTCCCACGCACGGCCGCTATGGAAGTACGGGGCAGTGAGTTCGACGTTTCTCAAGCTGGGGACTTTGAAGACATATTGGTCGTCAATCTCCCGTGTCACCTGTTTGCGACCTTCATCGTCGGGCGGCAGGAAGCCCCAGCCGGGCTTCTCGACCAGGCCAAAAGGAGCGTACATACCGCCGCCGACATTGACACCGTTGTGGCAAGATGCGCACCCATTGTGGATAAAAAGCCCGAGGCCTTTCTTCTCTTCAACGGTGAGCGCTTTTTCGTCACCCTCGAGATATCGATCAAACGGCGCATTGGGCGTGGTCAGCGTCGCCTCGAAGACGGCAATCGCCTTCCCGATGTTGTCGTAGTCGAGAGGATCGGTTTCATCTGGGAAGGCCTTGCGGAATGCCTCTACATAGCCGGGAATGCCTTTGAGCTGGTCGACGGCGTGCTCAGGGGTGCTTCCCATCTCGATCGGGTTGGCGATGGGCCCGCCGGCCTGCTCCGTCAGGTCGATCGCCCTACCGTCCCAAAACTGAGTGGTGTTGAACACTGAATTGAGCACAGTTGGCGCGTTGCGGCCGCCGCGCTGCCAATTGAAGCCAATTGAGGTGGGGCGGCCATCAGCGCCGCCGCGCCCGATTTGATGGCAGGTGTTGCAGCTGATGTTTTGCGCCTCCGAAAGTCGCGGCTCGAAATAGAGCATCTTGCCCAGTTCGACCTTCTCTGCAGTCGCCGGATTGCCCTCAAGGGCAGGCGGGTTCTTGGGAACTGGGCTGAACAGCGATTTCGCTTCGTCGAGCAGATTGTCCTGCCCGATCGCCATTGAGGTGAGCAGACAAGATCCGAGTGCAGCAAACCGAAAGTTCCATCCAATCGCCAAACAAGCCTCTCCTTTTTCAAACCCGATCCTGCGCGCCAAATGAGCGCGCTTTCCCATCATTAGCGGTTGAGGCGTCCTCGGCAGCATCTGCAGCGTCGCGATGGAGAGGAGCAAAAATCGAGCCAAAGGCGCAGAAGAAATTGGACAAGTGTTCCAAACGGCTTTCGGCCCGAGCCGGGTGCAAATCGACCACGGCAGCGTTGTGGCCCGGACAAACCCGACAATGGGCGTTGCCCGGCGCATGCCTACACCGGTCCACACGATCTTATGTCCGTGGCTGCCACAATGGCCACGCGCGCAAGCATCAGTTAACGCTTCTGATCCGGCGCCCTCCGCGGAAGAGCTACTCGGTGTCTATCGCCCGCAAAGCCGGCCACGGTAGCCGGCCAGGCAGACAACATAGTCGCGCCTCTCCGGTAACACTCCTTGAGTGAACCACATACGCTGAGTGGTTGGTGAAGCACGTGATAGACTACAAAGGAAGGGCGCCGCCTTAGCGGCGCGTCCTCAGCTCCTCAACGTCCACGGCGCTGTCGAAAACATACCCGGCGCCGCGCTCGGTACGGATGTACTGCAGGGCCGAGGGGTGTGCCAGCTTACGGCGAAGGCGCAGGATCAGCACGTCGATGCTGCGGTCATAGACCTCTTGATCATAGACCCTGGTCGCCGTCAGAAGCTGCTCGCGCGAAAGCACCCGGCCTGGGTTCTTGAGGAAGGCCATGAGCAGGTTGAACTCACCCGCAGTGAGCTTGACTTCAAGATTTGTCCCTCGGCGCAAGCGGCGTCGTTTGACGATTGGCGGCAAACATCCGCCTATCGTCCCTCATCGAATATGAGAACCGCATCACGCCGAACACCGAGAAAACGAACAGTGCAAGGCACAGTACGACGACGCGTTTGTCGATCGCATTGTGAACGGGCTTGATGCCCATCCCACAGACCGCCGCCGCCTCTGTGGGGGTATAGATGCAAGAAATGAGCCTATACTCCTGCTCCTTCTGAAGAACGATATAGGCCCTCAGCTCACGTCCCTTCGGCTCGGTTTCACCGTTCTTCGCGCCTTGACTTGCAACCGCCAACCGCCTATCCACCCCCTTGTTAGCACTCGGCCTCGGTGAGTGCTAATCGCGCTCCGGCAACGGGGAACCGTTCAACATCCGCACCAGGGAATCCAAAATGGCACAATCGAAATTCCGCCCACTTCATGACCGTGTGGTCGTTCGCCGGGTCGAATCCGAATCCAAGACTGCCGGCGGGATCATCATCCCGGATACGGCGAAGGAAAAGCCGCAGGAAG
>NZ_JBSPTO010000079.1:0-1022 GCF_053850215.1 Mesorhizobium sp. f-mel | reverse complement strand
ACGGTTGCGCGACTTTTGTGGTCTTGTTTCCCTCTTAGAGGGGGTACACGGGTTCAAGGGAGGAGCGCATCGCTTCTCTTGCGCATTTGGGGGCAGTCACCCTCGTTCCGTGTTGCCACCTCTCAACTTACAAAGACCGTGCCAGCACCTCAGCGCCCAGCAAGCGCGATTTGCCGTGAAAACCTCCACAGTGCCCAGATGTCAGTTGTAGTGAACCTGACATTTTGTCTGCCGCTGTCAGCTTTTGGACACGGGATCACCCAGCTTCGCGCCGCCAGAAAAGGCGTGGCCAGCGCCCAACGTCGTCTGAAGCATCGATGCCAGGCGCCACGGTGTCGCTCACGCCAGATCGTCGTGAACGAGACGTTCAAGCTTGACCCGGGAACTCGAGCCGAAAACGGCCCGAGGTTTGGCCTTGTTTGGGGCCGCCGGATGAGGACGGCGCGAAGCCGGCGGCAATGGCGGCGACTATACCACGGCGCCAATCTTCGCCCGCATTTGGAGGCTCTCCGACGACGATGTGGTGCGCTCTCACCATCGTCATGGCGAGTGGCTGGAGGGCGGGATGCGCCGTGGTCCCCGGGGGCGGTAACCATCTGAATGTCGGCATGAGCGCATTGTGGCAGCCAGACGAGACCTTCTTCGATCTGCATACGCGACAAGGAGGTAAGCCAACGCGATGCTGGCGCACATCGCTGAAACGCAGGTCGCCGACGCCAATGTCTCGGAGAAGGTGAAGACGCAAAAGCAGATCGTGCGCGTCTTGTCCGAAGGCACAACGGGGCGCTCGAAGCTAGCCGCCTGGATAGCGGTTCCGGTCCGCGCCTATGCCGATCGTGGCGGCTTTCCGGACCGCTGACCAGTGGGCCGAGGCCGCGCCGCTGTTTGCGCCGCCAACCGCTGAATGAGCGGACAGGGCAGGGCGGCGGGGATTCCGCCGCCGGTCCCGCCGCCCGTCGCCGAGTTGAATGTGCGGGTATTCGCCAGCAGCGAGTGCTGGAATCCGCAAAAGCGCGGCGCGA
>NZ_JBSPTO010000078.1:0-1046 GCF_053850215.1 Mesorhizobium sp. f-mel | reverse complement strand
TAGAGCCTTTCGCATTTAGGTTGACTTGTATCCGGCGTTTTCGATGTAGTTTCGGCATTCCAGTGGGGTGACGGCATTCAGGGTTGCGGCGATGGCGTTGTGGACGGCTTCGACACTTCGTCTGGCGGCGCGGCGCATGAAGTGCTTGAGCTTGGCGAACAGCTGCTCGATCGGATTGAGATCGGGGCTGTAGGGCGGCAGGAAGAACAGCCTTGCGCCGGCGGCCCTAACGATGTCGCGGACGGCAGCGCCCTTGTGGGAGCCGAGATTGTCGAGCACGACGATGTCGCCCGGCTTCAAGGCTTTGATGAGTTGCGTTTCGACGTAGAGGCGGAAGGCTTCGCCATTGATGGGCCCATTGAGGACCCAAGGCGCCTCGACGCGATCGTGCCGCAGGGCGGCGATGAAGGTCATGGTTTTCCAATGGCCATAGGGCGCGTGGGCGACAAGTCGCTTGCCGCGCTCGCTCCAGCCACGCAGCGGCGCCATATTGGTCTTGACCCAGGTCTCGTCGATGAAGACTAGGCGTGTTGGATCAATGCGGGTCTGATAGCGGGTCCACTGCGCGCGTCTGCGCGCCAGCTTCGGCCTGAGCTGCTCGGCCGGCAGAACGGTTTTTTTTGAAGCTCCTGCCCTCGCGACGCAGGAAGCGCCCGACACTCGCGGGATGGACATGCAAGCCACGCTCGGCAAGCGCGGCCGCCAGCTCATGCAGCGTCACATTCGGGTCGCGTTCGACTTCACCCAGCACGAACAACCGATGCCCGCCGCTGATCAGATACGGCCGGTGGCCGCCCATCTTGCCGGGCGCCACGCTGCCCAAACGGCGCTTGCGCGCCGCCCACTTGATCACGCTCGAAACCGCGACCTTCAACGTCGCAGCCACTTCGTAGCTCGTCTCCCCCGCCTCAAGCCGAGCCATCGCCCGCTCGCGCAGATCCATGGAATAAGGTTTCGTCATCTCCCGACCTCCAGACGGTCAGGACATCGAATCTGATTTGCGCAAACTTGGGAATCCAGATTCAGTCAAAAGGCGAAGCGCTCTA
>NZ_JBSPTO010000077.1:0-1060 GCF_053850215.1 Mesorhizobium sp. f-mel | reverse complement strand
AGACGATGATGGACCATTGGGACGAACTGGTTCCGTCGCCCGAATTCGACTTTGCCTATGCCTGGGGCTCTCAGGAAGGCGACGTCGCGCTTGAGAGCTCGCCGGAACTGCAGGCTGTTTTCCGGGAGCACAATCTTCAGGATGAGGCCCCGGCCACACCTCCAGTTAGCGATCCTGCCACGCCTCCAGTTAGCGATCCCGCCACGCCTCCAGTTAGCGATTCTGACACGCCTCCAGTCAGCGATTCTGACACGCCTCCAGTTAGCGATTCTGATACGCCTCCAGTTAGCGATGCTGGCACGCCCCCATCCGACGGCCCCGCCCAGACCATCGAGGGAAATGCCGGCGCCAACACTCTAAACGGCGGCGGCGGTGCCGACACCATGATCGGCCACGGCGGCAACGACGAATACTATGTAGACAATGCCGGCGACAAGGGGGTCGAGTCCTCTGGCCAAGGTCAAGACAGGGTGTGGACCTCTCTGAGCTATGCGCTCTCAGCCGGCTCGTCGATTGAAGTCCTTGGCACCACGAAGGACGCCGGCACCACGGCAATCAACCTGACCGGCAACGAGTTGGCCCAAACCATCCAGGGCAATGCCGGCGCCAACGTCATTAACGGCGGCGGCGGTGCCGATAAGTTGAGCGGCTTTGGCGGCAACGACGATTACTATGTCGACAATGCCGGCGACAAGGTGGTCGAGTCCTCTGGCCAAGGTCAAGACAGGGTGTGGACCTCTGTGAGCTATGCTCTCTCAGCCGGCACGTCGATTGAAGTTCTTGGCACCACGAAGGACGCCGGCACCACGGCAATCAACCTGACCGGCAACGCGTTGGCCCAAACCATCCAGGGCAATGCCGGCGCCAACGTCATCAACGGCGGCGGCGGTGCCGATAAGTTGAGCGGCTTTGGCGGCAACGACATTTTCGTCTTCAATAGCGACCTTGGTAACGGCAATGTCGACAAGGTCACCGACTTCAACCCGTCCCAGAACAAGATCCACCTCGACGACGCCGTTTTTGCCGGGCTTAAGTCGGGGGGGCTTTCATCGGACGCTTT
>NZ_JBSPTO010000076.1:0-1071 GCF_053850215.1 Mesorhizobium sp. f-mel | reverse complement strand
AATCTGGCGGCGGCGAGATTGCAGCGGTTGTTCGCTTGTTTGCGGGGGATTTGGCGTCTTGTTTGGGTTCAGGCGGCGGTCCGGCCCTGTGTGGCCGGAATCCGGGCGCACCTATCCCGTGATGGCCACCCATCGGCGCATGTTGAAGGCGATTGCTGCCATCGTCACCTGGCCTGCTGCCCTGGCCAGTCCGACATAGCGGATCGTGGTCAGCTTCATGCGGTTCTTGAGCGTGGCGAAGGTGGTTTCCACTGTCGCCCGGCGTCTGGCGATGAGGCGGTTGTAGTGCTTGATCCGCGGCGGCAACTCGGGATGGTGCTTGTTGGGACGGCGCGCAATGCGGGCTTTCTTACCCTCGGCCTTGAGCCGGGCGCGGCGCGCATGGGTGTCATAGGCGGCGTCCGCCCAGATCTCCCTCTCGTCGCCACGGATCAAGGCATCGGCCATCACCGTGTCGTTGACATTGGCCGGTGTGGTGATCACCGTGCGGATCAGGCCCGAGCCCTCGTCGACGCCGACATGGGCCTTGTAGCCAAAGGTGAACCCGCCCTTGCCCTGCCGTGCGGTGAAGCGGGCATCCGCATCCTTCGACGGCCGCTCGCCCGTCGGCGGCGACGAGACCGCATCGATCAGCGTTGCATCCAGCATCGTGCCGCGCTTCAGGATCACGCCGGCCTTCTCCAGCTGCCGGTCCAGTTCGCCAAACAGCTTCTCCAGCAGCCCTTCGCTGACAAGCAGGTTGCGAAAGCGCGAAAGCACCGTGTGGTCGGGAATGCTCTCCTCAAGACCCAGCCCGACGAAGCGCCGGAACGACAGCCGGTCGCCAAGCGCTTCCTCCAGCTCCCGGTCCGAGAGCCCATAGAGCGACTGCAGCAGCAGCGCCTTGAACAGAACCAGCGGCGGCCAGGCAGCCCGACCGGGACCGCCATCGCGCAGCGGTGCGAGCAGCTTCTCGAAGCGATACCACTTCACCAGATCCGACAACCGGTCGAGCTGCGAAGAACCGCCCGCCAGCTTGCTGCCCAGAAAAGCCTCCGCAAGACTCAACTGACCCGTCCGCTTCACCGCCAT
>NZ_JBSPTO010000075.1:0-1071 GCF_053850215.1 Mesorhizobium sp. f-mel | reverse complement strand
TTGAGCTTGGCGGACGGTCTTGCGGTGTCGGATGAGACGATCTTCGATCTTGTTGCGAAAGAGATCGACTGGGGTCCGATCGACGGGCTTTTGGGCGCACGCAGCGGAGCCGGGCCAGGCACGGCCAGCTATCCGGCACCGGTGCTGATGCGCTGCCTGTTGTTGGGTGTATGGCATGGGCTGAGCGATCCGGCGCTGGAGGCACAGATCCGCGACCGGCTGTCGTTCCGCCGCTTTGCCGGCTTCAGCCTCTCGGATCGCACGCCTGATCATTCGACGCTGTGGCGCTTCCGCGAGGAGCTGACGCGCGAGCGGCTGATCGACAAGGTGTTCGAGGAGATCAACCGCCAGCTTGAGGAGAAGGGCCTGATCGTCAAGCGCGGTACTCTGGTCGATGCCTCGTTCTTGCAAGCTCGCGGCCGCCCGCCGAAACAACCCAAGAAGGGCCACCAGGGCCCGGTCAAGCCATCGGCGGACAAGGATGCGCGCTGGGGCAAGAAGGGCAAGAAGGGCACCTTCGGCTACAAGATGCACATCGGTGCCGACCAGGATCATACGCTGATCCGGCGCGTCGAGGTGAGCGACGCCTCGGTCACCGACACCGAGCCGGCCGACGCACTGATCAGCGGCGATGAAAAGGCGGTCTATGGCGATCAGGCTTATTATACCCACGCCAGACATGCCCGGTTGATCGAGGCAGGCATTAAGGACCGCCTGATGCGGCGACCCAACAGACATCATCCCAAGCTGCCGCCGCGCCAGAAGCTGCGCAACCAGCTGATCGCCAAGATGCGGGCGGCGGTCGAGCGGCCCTTCGCCGTGTTCAAGGAGACCTATGCCATGCGGCGTCTGCGCTTCTTCAACCTCGCCGCCAACCGCACGCAATGCATACTGGCCGCCTGCGCCTACAACCTGCGCCGCATGATCAGCGCCCTCCATCCGCCTGGCGAGAAGCCGGCATAAGCAGGAGTCCGTCCACAATCGGCCGGATCGGCCGATTGCTCTGGCAAATGTCTTGCCGAACGGCCAAGCAGCGCTTCGCCGGCCCCCAAAGGAGGCCGATGCCCCCAA